>NZ_JBHZDA010000041.1:26161-57961 GCF_042755665.1 Streptomyces sp. NPDC059142 | reverse complement strand
ACACCTGCGCGGTGCGGTGCTGGACCGCATGGAAGGAAGCCAAGCTCGCCGCCGGGGGGGGCCCCCCCCGGGCCCCCCGCCGCGCCCCCCCCCCGCGTCCGTACGGACGGAGCCGCACACCGCCCTGGGCGGGCCCGCCGGTCAGCCGCGCGGCGTCCAGAAAGCGGTGAGTGTGGCCACGCCGTGCTCCACCGATTTCCAGCTGCCGTCGAAGGTGAGGACGGCGAAGGCCGCGGTGGGGAAGCCGCTCCGGTTCATCCGGGGGTGCGTGTCGCCTTCCGCATCGCCCGCGAGGGCGTCGGCGAGGGCATGGGTCACGGGGTTGTGGCCGATGAGAAGAAGGTCGCGCACATCCTCGGAGACCTCGTTGACCACGGCGATCAGCTCGCCGAGGGAGGCTTCGTACAGCCGGTCGTCGTAGACGGTCCTGGGGCGCTGCGGCAGCTCCGCCACCGCCAGTTTCCAGGTCTCTCGCGTTCTCGCCGCGGTCGAGCAGAGAGCCAGATCGAAGGCGATACCCGTCGCGGCCAGCTCACGGCCCGCGACGGGGGCATCCGCACGGCCCCGGTCCGCGAGCGGCCTTTCGTGGTCCGCCACGTCGGGCCAGTCGGCCTTGGCGTGCCGGAGGAGGACGATCCTGCGGGGTGTTTCGACGCTCATGCTTTCCAGCTTCGCATGAAATGAGCCAGCGGGCGCTGGGTGTTGACGTGCTCACCCGGCACGGGTGAACGGCGCCGCCGCCGCTGACCGGTACTACCGGGCGAGGGTCAGATGCAGGTGTTCCAGGATCCGCCCGACGGTGGGGTCGGCGGTCGCGGCGTGCGCCTGGCCGGGATCCGCCATCAGCACGAACAGGACGACGAAGGCTATGGAGGGCAGGGCGAGGGACCACCACGGCAGCCGGGTGTCGACGCCGCCGGAGGGTGCCGGGGAGTAGGGCCGGGAGTGGGTACGGGCCGGCATGGCCGCCTCCGGAGGTCTGTGAATCGGTCGGTGATCCGTGATGCCTCCACGCTACGGATCGCGCAGCCCGGTTCCCATCCGGTGACCCACCCACTCGACCCTGACCCCTGCCCCCTAGGGGACAGGGGGGCCAGCCCCACCCCGGGGTGTCACGACGGCGGACGGTCAGGGGCTGGCGATGGTCGCGATGATGCTGATGATCACCATGATGCCGATGATGGTGCCGAAGACGAGCAGCAGTTTCCGCTGGCCGTTCTGAGGGTTCGGGTCGAGGACTGGCATACGGTCAGTCTCGCATCCGCGTCTCGTCCTCGATCGTCCGGTCCCGGCCCGCGACGACGCCCATCACCATCTGCGGTACGAGGAACGCCCCCATCAGCGCGATCGGCAGCCCCCAGCCGCCGGAGTACTCGTACACCACGCCCACCAGCATCGGGCCCGGGATGGAGATCAGGTAGCCGGTGCTCTGGGCGAAGGCGGAGAGCCGCACGACCCCCGCGCCGGTCCGCGACCGCAGGCCGATCATGGTGAGGGCCAGCGGGAACGCGCAGTTCGAGACGCCCAGCAGCACGGCCCAGACCCACGCTCCCCCGGCCGGTGCGAGGTAGAGCCCCGTGTAGGCGGTCAGCCCGCAGAGTCCCAGGGCGACGACCATCGGCCCCTGGCTGTTCATGCGCGTGGCGACCCGGGGGATCACGAAGGCCAGCGGCACCCCCATCACCATGGTCACGGCGAGCAGCAGCCCCGCCGTGCCCGCCGGGACCCCGGCGTCGCGGAAGATCTGCGGCATCCAGCCCATGGTGATGTACGCGCCGGTGGCCTGGAGGCCGAAGAAGCAGGCGAGGGCCCATGCCGTACGGCTGCGCCCGAGGCGGAGACCGGCGGTTCCGCCGCCGCCCGGCGCCGCGTCCTGACCGGCCGCCGGGGAGCCGGAGCCGGGGCCGAAGCCGGACGCGGTCGCGGAACGGTCGCGTGCCAGGGCGGCCCACGGCAGTACGGCGACGGCGGCGAGCACCGCCCACACGCCGAGCCCCGTACGCCAACTGCCGCCCAGCGCCTGGGTCATGGGGACGGTCACGGCCGCCGCCGTGGCGGTGCCGAGCGCCAGGCCCATGGAGTAGAGGCCGGTCATGGTGCCGACCCGGTCGGGGAAGTGGCGCTTGACGATCACCGGCATGAGCACGTTGCTGACCGCGATCCCCATGAGCGCGAGCGCGCTGGCGGCGAGGAAGCCCGCCGTACCGCCGGCGAAGGGGCGGAGCGCCACTCCCGCGGTGATCGCCACCATCCCGGCGAGGACGACGGCGCCGGGCCCGAAGCGCCGGGCCAGCCGGGGCGCGGCGAAGCCGAAGACGGCGAAGCAGAAGGGCGGTACGGAGGTGAGGACGCCCGCGAGGGTGCCGCTCATGTGCAGTCCGTCCCGTACCTCTTCGAGGAGGGCGCCGAGGCTGGTGATGGCGGGGCGGAGGTTGAGGGCGGCGAGGAGGAGCCCGGCGATCAGAAGCCGGGTGCGCCACTTCGACGTGGGCACCGGCGGCACGGCCGCGACGGCGGGCGCCGCCGGCCCGGCGGTCATGGACGGCCCGGAGGGGACCGAGGGGGCGGCGGGCGCCGGTATGCGCCCGGCCTGCGGACGGAGAGAGGTGTGCGGCTCGTCGGACATGGGGCCATCATAGAATGATGGGATGTTTTACTGTCCACCTGTGGGGCGCCGTCCCTCCGTGGATCCCGTCACCCTCCGACTCCCCGAGACCAGGAGCACCATGGCACTGACCTCTCCCCGGCGTTCCGCGCTCTCCGATCAGGTGATCGACGAGCTGCGGGACCAGATCACGTCGGGCGCGTGGCCGGTGGGCTCGCGCATCCCGACCGAGCCCGAGCTGGTCGAGCAACTCGGCGTGGCCCGCAACACCGTCCGCGAGGCGGTCAGGGCGCTCGCCCACAACGGGCTGCTGAGCATCCGGCAGGGGTCCGGCACGTATGTCGTCGCGACCAGCGAGCTGGCCGGCGTGATGCACCGCAGATTCGCCGGGACCGACCCGCTCCACATCGCCGAACTCCACACCACGCTCCAGTCCTCGGCGGCGCGGCTGGCGGCCCGGCGCCGTACGGAACGCGATCTGCACCGGCTCGACACGCTTCTCGCCCGGCGCGAGGAGGCGTGGGCCGCCGGGGACGCGGACCGGTTCGTGGCGGCGGACGCGGCGCTCCACCTCGCCGTCGTCGCCGCGTCGCACAACGACGTGATGACCGCGCTCTACGCGGACCTGGGCGATCTCCTGCGCGACTGGCTCCGGGAGGACGTGGGCCGGGAGCTGCGCCCCGAGAACCACATGGACCACGCGCGGCTGGTGGCGGCGATCCGGGCGGGCGACTCGGAGACGGCGGCGGCCGAGGCGGCGAGCTACACCCGGCACTGCCTGGTCACGGACGTGCGTGGCTGACCCGCACCGATCTGATCTCCTTCCAGCACCGGTCGGCGAGCCGGACGTATCCGGCGGCCCCGATGTCCACGGGCGCGCCCACGGTGTCGATGTCCCACCAGCGCGCGCAGTCCACGTGCAGCCGGACCCGGTCGGTCTCGGGGTACGGGTTGTGGCAGTACGCGACGGCGCGGGAACCCTGGATGTCCGTACGGCAGGTGGCGCGGAAACGGTCGGGGGCCGGGCGGTCCCGGCCGGGGCGGTCGGCGGCGACCGCGAACGCCGAGGCCGTCAGCGCGACGGCCACGAGAACGGCGGTACGGCGGCGCTGCGCGCGCATAGGGACACCTCCTCCCCCAGCGGGCGAGAACCGGTGGGGCCGGCCCCGTCCTGAGCCGTCCCGCCCAGTGTGCGGGGAAGCGCCGCTCTTTTCGACTCGGGGAGGAGCCGCGGGGAGACGGGCGACGGAGAAGGGGGGGGGGGGGGGGGCGGGGACGGCGGCGGGCGGCCGCGCGGCGGGGGGGGTGTGAGGCTCACACACTGATCCGCCGCCCCCCCGCGGGGGGGGGGGCCCCCCGCCGCTTTTTGGGTGGGGGGGCGGCGGGGGGGGGGGGGGGGCGCGGGCGCCGGCCGCGCGCGCGGGGGCCACCGCGCCCCCTTCTCAGTGCTGCCGGGAGTGTCAGGCACCCATCATGTGCACGCCGCCGTCGACGTGGACGATCTCGCCCGTCGTCTTCGGGAAGAAGTCCGACAGCAGAGCGACGACACCGCGGCCGGCCGGCTCCGGGTCCGACAGGTCCCAGTTGATCGCGGCACGCTCGTTCCAGACGTCCGCGAAGGTCTCGAAGCCCGGGATCGACTTGGCCGCCATCGACTTGAGGGGGCCGGCCGAGATCAGGTTGCAGCGGATGTTCCGCTCGCCCAGGTCTCGGGCGAGGTAGCGGTTGGTGGACTCCAGGGCCGCCTTGGCGACGCCCATCCAGTCGTACTTCGGCCAGGCGAACTGCGCGTCGAAGGTGAGGCCGACGACCGAGCCGCCGCGCTCCATCAGCGGCAGACAGGCCGTGGTGAGCGACTTCAGGGAGTACGCCGAGACATGCACCGCCGTGGAGACGTCCTCCCAGCTCCCCTCAAGGAAGTTGAAGGCGCCCTGGGGGCCGAAGGCGATCGAGTGCACGATGCCGTCGATCCCGGCACCCTCGCCCTGGTGCTCACGGATCTTGTCGGCCAGCCCGTCCAGGTGCTCCTGGTTGGTGACGTCCAGCTCGATGACCGGGGCGGGCTTGGGCAGCCGCTTGGCGATGCGCTCGACGAGCGTGAGCCTGCCGAAGCCGGTGAGGATGACCTCCGCGCCCTCCTCCTGCGCCACCTTGGCGGCGTGGAACGCGATGGAGCCCTCGGTGAGGACACCCGTCACGAGAATGCGCTTGCCGGCGAGGATTCCACTCATGTGATCAGTGACCCATGCCCAATCCGCCGTCAACGGGAATGACGGCTCCAGTGATGTACGAGGCGTCGTCGGAGGCGAGGAACCGCACCGTCGCGGCGATCTCCTCCGGCTGCGCATAACGGCCGAGCGGCACCTGCGAGACGATGCCCGCGCGCTGCTCGTCGGTGAGTACCTTCGTCATGTCGGTGTCGACGAAGCCGGGCGCGACGACGTTGAAGGTGATGTTCCGCGAACCCAGCTCACGGGCGAGGGAGCGGGCGAACCCGACCAGACCGGCCTTGGACGCGGCGTAGTTCGCCTGCCCCGCCGAGCCGAGCAGCCCGACCACGGACGAGATCAGTACGACCCGGCCCTTCTTGGCGCGCAGCATCGCGCGGTTGGCGCGCTTGACGACGCGGAAGGTGCCGGTGAGGTTGGTGTCGAGGACGGAGGCGAAGTCCTCCTCGGACATCCGCATGAGCAACTGGTCCTTGGTGATGCCGGCGTTGGCGACCAGCACCTCCACGGGACCGTGCTTCTCCTCGATCTCCTTGTATGCCTGCTCCACCTGCTCGCTGTCGGTGATGTCGCAGCGGACCGCCAGGCAGCCCAGCTCGGTGAGCGCCTGCGGCGGCTCGCCGGAGCGGTAGGTGATGGCGACCTTGTCGCCGTTGTCGGCGAAGGCACGGGCGATGGCGAGGCCGATGCCCCGGTTTCCTCCGGTGACGAGAACCGAGCGGCTCAACGGATCAGCCTTTCCTCAAGGGGTCTGGTACCCCTGAAAACCTATAGGTCCGACCCGGCCCACGGGGACTCGCCCCCTGACAGCGCCTCGGTGCACTCCCTGTCGGGTCCCTACAGAAACGACCACCGCCGCCGGTCCCGCCCGTGCTCACTCCCCGCCGTACAGCCGGTCGAGATCCACGAGCACGGCCTCGCCCCGCTCCCCGGCGGCCCGCAGCTCGGGGGTGAACCCTGCCGCGCCGAAGCAGACGAGCCTGGCCTGCGACACATCCGTCCCGCGCCCGGCCAGCAGATCCCTGATGCCACGCAGCCGTTCGAGATGCCCGACGCCCATGATCTGGCCCCACTTGCACTCGCCGAGTCCCAGCAGCACCCCGTTGTCCTGGCCGACAGCGCCGTGGACCACGACATCGACTTCGTACGACACCCGGTTCGCCGGATCCGCGACCGTGCCGTACGACACGTCGATCGGCAGCCCTCCGAACGTCTCGGGCGCCGCGAAGTGCGCGACCCAGTCACGGCAGAGCTGTTCGAAATGCGGGCCGACCACGGCGGGGAAGAAGCCCGGCCGACTGCTCCGCCAGGCGACCTCGGCCATCCCCCGGTCCAGCATGGCGATCTTCGGCCGGACGATGGCGTGGTCGAAGTTGATCAGCGGTTCCGCGACCTGGTACGTGCTGCGGTTCTTGCGGAACGCATCGGTCCGCCTTTGTACGAGTCCGCAGTCCTGGAGCACGGTCAGCGGGTGCGTGATGTCGCCGGTGGGCCGGGCGAGAAAGCTCGCGATACGGCCCGACGTGCAGTGGCCCTGTGCGATCGCGGAGAGAACCGAGTGATACACGGCCCGGTCGCGCAGATCGGACTCGTCGGCCAGCAGGTAGCGCGCCTCCCGGTAGAGGGGCGATCGGGGAGAGAGCACGGTGCGGCAGATCCAGGCGTCGAAGTCCTCGATGCCGGACGGGGTGTCGTCCCGTACGAACTCCCGCCGGTACGCGGGTGTACCGCCGACGACCGCGTGGACGAGTACGGCGAGCCGGGGATCGCCGATGCCCCAGAATTCGGCCGCCTTGCGGAAGTCCAGCGGATGCACGACCAGTTCCAGGCTGGCCCTGCCCCGCAGCGGCGACGTCCCGCTGAGCAGCCCGCCCATGAAGGCGAGCGAACTGCCGCACAGGAGAAGGCGCGTACGGGACTCCAGGCGCTCCGGACGGCGGGGCCCGTAGGCGACCTGGAGCACGGAGGGCAGGGACGGGGAGTGACGGGCGAGATAGGGAAACTCGTCGATCACCACAGGGAGCGGCCGCTCACGCCCGAGCGCGAGCAGCGCGTCGACGGCCGCCTCCCAGCGGTCGAAGCGCAGCGGCGCGACGCTCCCGGTGTACGTGGCCAGCTCCTCACCGAAGCGGCGCAGCGACTCGGCTTCCGTCGCCTCGTACGCACAGAAGTAGAAGCCGCCACCGGCCCGCGCGAGCCCGTCGAGCAGGAAGGACTTCCCCTGCCGACGGCGGCCGGACACCACCCCCAAGGTGGCCTCGGGCCCGGCATCGGCCGCGAAAGCGGTCAGCTCGCTCCACTCCCAGTCCCGGTCGAACATGTCGTCCGGCTTCGCGAGCGGGGCTGGTTCCTGTCGCGTGTCCAATGGTTCCGCCTCCTGCGGCTCGTCGAGGGAAACGTACTTCCGGGAAGTACGTTTCCCTCAACGAGCACGGTGTGCCGTCGGCACGGGACAGGCCCACCCGTCACCTACCACACACCGCGTTGCGGGCGGCCGAGGTGCCGCAAGGGGCCTTCGGTCCGGCTGCCGCGCATGATTCACTGCGGACGCAGAGAAGGTGCGACAACCAGAGCGTGATCAGAAGGGAAGGCAGCACGTGCCCCACGAGGTAGATCAGTCGTTCCTGGCGCTGCCGCTGCGGGCGCTCGCCGACGCCGCGCTCGCGCGGGCGCGGGCGCTCGGCGCGCAGCACGCGGATTTCCGGTTCGAGCGGGTGCGCGGCGCGGCCTGGCGGTTGCGGGACGGGAAGCCCGCCGGGTCGTCGGACACCACGGATCTCGGCTACGCGGTCCGGGTGGTGCACGGCGGGGCCTGGGGTTTCGCGTCCGGGGTGGATCTGACGATGGACGCGGCGGCGCGGGTCGCCGGGCAGGCCGTGGCGATGGCCAAGCTGTCGGCGAAGGTGATCGCCGCCGCGGGGTCCGACGAGCGGGTGGAGCTGGCCGAGGAGCCGGTGCACGCCGAGAAGACCTGGGTGTCGGCGTACGAGATCGATCCGTTCACCGTGCCCGACGAGGAGAAGAGCGGGCTGCTCGCCGAGTGGAGCGCGCGGCTGCTGCGGGCGGAGGGCGTGGCGCATGTGGACGCCTCGCTGCTCACCGTCCACGAGAACAAGTTCTACGCGGACACCGCGGGCACCGTCACCACCCAGCAGCGGGTACGGCTGCATCCGCAGCTCACGGCGGTCGCGGTCGACGGCAAGAGCGGCGAGTTCGACTCGATGCGCACGATCGCGCCGCCCGTCGGGCGGGGCTGGGAGTACCTGACCGGCACGGGCTGGGACTGGGACGCGGAGCTGGAGCGCATCCCCGGGCTGCTCGCCGAGAAGATGCGGGCGCCGAGCGTCGAGGCCGGCACGTACGACCTGGTCGTCGACCCGTCCAACCTGTGGCTGACGATCCACGAGTCGATCGGGCACGCCACCGAGCTGGACCGGGCGCTGGGGTACGAGGCTGCGTACGCGGGGACGTCCTTCGCCACGTTCGACCAGCTCGGGACGTTGGCGTACGGCTCCTCGGTGATGAATGTGACGGGCGACCGCACCGCCGAGCACGGGCTCGCCACGATCGGGTACGACGACGAGGGCGTCGAGGCGCAGTCGTGGGACCTGGTCAAGGACGGCACGCTCGTCGGCTACCAGCTCGACCGCCGCATCGCGAAGCTCACCGGCCTCGGCCGGTCCAACGGCTGCGCGTACGCGGATTCGCCGGGGCATGTCCCCGTGCAACGCATGGCGAACGTCTCGCTGCGGCCGGATCCGGGCGGGCTCGCCACGGAGGATCTGATCGGCGGGGTGGAGCGCGGGATCTATGTGGTCGGCGACCGGTCGTGGTCGATCGACATGCAGCGCTACAACTTCCAGTTCACGGGCCAGCGGTTCTTCCGGATCGAGAACGGCAAGCTGGCGGGCCAGCTCCGCGATGTCGCCTACCAGGCGACGACCACGGACTTCTGGGGCTCGATGGAGGCGGTCGGCGGACCGCAGACGTATGTCCTGGGCGGCGCCTTCAACTGCGGCAAGGCGCAGCCGGGCCAGGTGGCGGCGGTCTCCCACGGCTGCCCGTCGGCGCTCTTCCGCGGCGTCAACATCCTCAACACGACGCAGGAGGCAGGCCGATGACTTCCCCGACTTCCCCCAAGAGCCGCATCAGCAAGCCGCACGAGATCGTCGAGCGCGCCCTCGAACTCTCCACCGCCGACGGCTGTGTGGTCATCGCCGACGAGCAGTCCTCCGCCAATCTGCGCTGGGCGGGCAACGCGCTGACGACCAACGGGGTCACCCGGGGCCGTACCCTCACCGTCATCGCGACCGTGGACGGCGCGCGGGGGACCGCCTCCGGGGTCGTGTCGCGTTCCGCCGTCACCGCCGACGATCTGGAGCCGCTGGTACGGGCCGCCGAGGCCGCCGCGCGGGGCGCCGGGCCCGCCGAGGACGCGCAGCCGCTGGTCGGTGCCGGAGGCCCGGCGTCGGCCGGCTTCACGGACGCGCCCGCCGAGACGACCTCCGCCGTCTTCGACGACTTCGCGCCCGCGCTCGGCGAGGCCTTCGCGCGGGCCCGGTCCGGCGGCCGTGAGCTGTACGGGTTCGCCAACCACGAGCTGACCTCGACGTATCTCGGTACGTCGACGGGTGTACGGCTGCGCCACGACCAGCCGAGCGGCACCCTGGAGCTGAACGCGAAGTCGCCCGACCGTTCGCGTTCGGCCTGGGCGGGGCGGGCCACGCGTGACTTCCGGGACGTGGACCCGGCCGCCCTCGACGCCGAGCTGGCCCGGCGCCTCGCGTGGGCCGAGCGGAAGGTGGAGCTGCCCGCGGGGCGGTACGAGACGCTGCTGCCGCCGACCGCCGTGGCCGATCTGCTGATCTACCAGTTCTGGTCGTCCACCGCCCGGGACGCGGCGGAGGGCCGTACGGTCTTCTCGCTGCCGGGCGGCGGCACCCGCGTCGGCGAGAAGCTCTCCGAGCTGCCGCTCACGCTGCGCAGCGACCCGCACGAGCCGGGTCTGGAGTCCGCGCCGTTCGTGATCGCGCACGCCTCCGGCGACGACGCCTCCGTCTTCGACAACGGGCTGCCGCTCGCCCCGACGGAGTGGGTGAGCGGCGGCACCCTGGACCGGCTGGTCACCACCCGGCACAGCGCCGCCCTGACCGGGCTCCCGGTCGCCCCCGGTATCGGCAATCTGATCCTGGACGCGGGGGGCGAGCGCTCGCTGGACGAGATGGTCTCGAACACCTCGCGCGGGCTGCTGCTGACCTGCCTCTGGTACATCCGCGAGGTCGACCCGGCGACGCTGCTGCTCACGGGGCTGACCAGGGACGGCGTCTATCTGGTCGAGGACGGTGAGGTGGTCGGCGAGGTGAACAACTTCCGGTTCAACGAGTCGCCCGTCGATCTGCTGTCGCGGGCCGTGGAGGCCGGCCGTACGGAGAAGACACTGCCGCGTGAGTGGGGCGACTGGTTCACCCGGGCCGCGATGCCCGCCCTGCGCGTCCCCGACTTCAACATGAGCTCGGTCAGCCAGGGAGTATGACCCCCATAGACTGGTGATTCACCGCAGGACCATGCGCACCATCCGCGTGCGCACCACCCGAGGAGAGAAACGACCGTGACGGACATCGTCGACGACCTGAAGTGGCGCGGGCTGTTCGCCCAGTCCACCGACGAGGACGCCTTGCGCAAGGCGCTCGCGGACGGTCCCGTCACGTTCTATTGCGGTTTCGACCCGACCGCGCCCAGCCTGCACGTGGGTCATCTGGTGCAGGTGCTGACCGTACGCAGGCTCCAGCAGGCCGGGCACCGGCCGCTGGCGCTGGTGGGCGGGGCCACCGGGCAGATCGGTGACCCGCGGCCGACCGCCGAGCGGACGCTGAACGACCCGGAGACGGTGGCGGGCTGGGTGGAGCGGCTGCGGTCGCAGATCGAGCCGTTCCTCTCCTTCGAGGGGCCGAACGCGGCGACCATGGTCAACAACCTGGACTGGACCGCGGGGCTGTCCGCGATCGAGTTCCTGCGGGACATCGGGAAGCACTTCCGCGTCAACAGGATGCTGACGAAGGACTCGATCGCCCGCCGGCTGGAGTCCGACGAGGGCATCAGCTACACCGAGTTCAGCTACCAGCTCCTCCAGTCCATGGACTTCCTGGAGCTGTACCGGCGGTACGGCTGCGTCCTCCAGCAGGGCGGCAGCGACCAGTGGGGCAACCTCACCGCCGGTCTGGACCTGATCCACCGCCTGGAGCCGGGCGCCGAGGTGCACGCGCTGGCGACGCCGCTGATGACGAAGGCGGACGGCACCAAGTTCGGCAAGACGGAGGGCGGCGCGGTCTGGCTCGACCCGGCGATGACCACGCCGTACGCGTTCTACCAGTTCTGGCTGAACGTGGACGACCGCGACATCTCCGCGTACAGCCGCATCCTCAGCTTCCGCGGCCGCGAGGAGCTGGAGGAGCTGGAGCTGGCCACGCGGGAGCGTCCGCAGGCGCGCGCCGCTCAGCGGGCGCTGGCCGAGGAGCTGACGACCCTGGTGCACGGCGCCGAGCAGTGCGCGGCGGTCATCTCGGCGTCCCGGGCGCTGTTCGGCCAGGGCGAGCTGACGGGGCTGGACGAGGCGACGCTGGGCGCGGCGCTCTCCGAGGTCCCGCGTGCCGAGGTCACGGAGCTGGCGTCGGTGGTGGATCTGCTCGCCGCGGTGGGTCTGGCGCCGAGCAAGTCGGCGGCGCGGCGGACCGTCAAGGAGGGCGGGGCGTACGTGAACAACGTCAAGGTCGCGGACGGTGAGGCGGTTCCGGAGCGTACGGAGCTGCTGCACGGCCGCTGGCTGGTGCTGCGCCGCGGGAAGAAGAACCTGGCCGCGATCGAGGTCACGGCGGGCTGAGCAGTACGGGGGTACCCGGGCCGCGGCCGGGTGTGTGGGCAACGGTCCGCGCACCCGGCCGCGGCGCTGTCCGCCGGCCGCCGGGGCGTGCGTACCCCGGCCGCGGCGCTGTCCGCCGGAGGCGCTGCCGGTCCGTCGGGCGCGCCGTCCGTCAGATGCGTTCGCGGGTCCCCGCCGGGCCCCTTTCGCCGCGGATGGAATGCCAGACCTTGGTGACCAGCGCGACCACGATGATCGCCCCGATGAGCTGGAGCACATGGCGGGTCCAGTCGACGCCCTTGGTGTCCGCGACACCGAGCCAGCCGGCGACGGCGTTGCCGAGCACGCTGCCCAGGATGCCGCACAGGATCGTCAGCCAGAGAGGGATGTTCTGCTTGCCCGGGATGATCGCCTTGGCGATCAGGCCGAGCACCAGGCCCACAACGATGACCCACAACCAACTCATGGTCGCCTCCTCACGCGGCGCGATGTGCGCATGAGGGCCAGTCTGTGGCGGCCGGTCGTACCGCGCATGTCGGACGCGGCTGTACGGGGCGCGACGAGAGGCGTCGACGCGGGTGATGAGGAACACCGGTCACGCCGGAGGGTGACCCCCTCTCGTGGCCGCCGCACCGTCGGCGTACCGTGAGAGGTGTCCGGTCCGGGGTGGTCCGCGGTGAGAGTCCGGCGGCACGAAATCGGGTGGTGGAACGTGATGCGGAAGCAGAGCGGCGCGGAGGTCTTCCGGATCACCGGGGCCCGTACAGGACTGGCCGAGGATGTACGTGGCCGGCAGCGCCGGTATGTGATCTCGATGAGCGTGCGGACGCTCGCCGTGGTCGCGACGGTTGCCCTGTGGAACGTACAACGGCCGATCGCGATCGTGACGCTCGCCCTGGGGGTGCTGCTGCCCTATGTCGCGGTGGTCATCGCCAACGCCGGCCGGGAGAACTCCCCCGCGCTGCCGTCCACCTTCGTCGGGACGTCGATGCTGCCCCCGATGATCGCCGCGTCGCCCGCGCCCGGCACCGCGCAGGCGGGTGCCACGGGCGCCGGCCGGGAGTACGGCGAGGGGCCGTCGCCGGCGCGCGAACCGGTGTGACACGAGGGGTCGGGCGCAGGCGGGAGCGGATTCTCCGCGTCCGCACAGCACGGCCGAAGCCTCAAGAAAAGCTCAGATCAATCGTGAAGTTCCGGTGCACGGCACCCCGTTGCCCGTGACATACTTTGCAGGCGCTCCGCATCCCCCGTCGGAGCGACGGACCGACGCCGGGCAGCTCCCCCCGTGGCTGCTCGGCGTCGCCATTTCCGGGGGCTTCCCGGCCGCCCGCCGCTCACCGCGACGACCGGGCCGGTCACCGCGACCGGGCTCCGCGGACTCGTCCTAGGGTGGGTGGGTGAACTTCCCCCTCTTTCCCGCGCCCGGCTCCCCCGACGACCAGGCACCCCCGGTCTGCTCCGCGAAGGGCTGCCGGGACGCCGCCGTCTGGGTCCTGGCCTGGAACAACCCCAAGCTGCACACACCGGAGCGCCGCAAGACCTGGCTGGCGTGCGACGCGCACCGCGAGCATCTGTCCTCGTTCCTGGGGGTGCGCGGGTTCCTCAAGGAGGTCGTGACGCTCACCGAGTGGGAGGAGCGCTCGGACGGCGGCGGGGAGGGCACGGAACGGGGAGAGCGCGCGGAACGGGAGGAGCCCGGATCAGCCTCCGATGGCTGACATCGGGCGGTCCGGCTGAAGGAACGCGGGATCGTCCAGACCGGAACCGGCCTTCTTTCCCCACATCGCGAGCTTCCAGAGCGTGGCTATCTCCTCGTCGGGCGCGCCCGAGCGCAGGGCCGCCCGCAGGTCCGTCTCCTCCCGGGCGAACAGGCAGGTCCGCACCTGCCCGTCGGCCGTGAGCCGGGTGCGGTCGCAGGCGCCGCAGAACGGGCGGGTGACGGAGGCGATCACCCCGACGCGGTGCGGGCCGCCGTCCACGAGCCAGCGCTCGGCGGGCGCCGAGCCCCGTGCGCCCTCGTCCTCCTCGGTGAGGGTGAACCGGGTCCGCAGCGAGGCCAGGATGTCACCGGCCGTGACCATGCGCTCGCGCTTCCAGCCGTGCTGCGCGTCGAGGGGCATCTGCTCGATGAACCGCAGCTCGTAGCCGTGCTCCACGGCCCAGGCCAGCAGCTCGGGGGCCTCGTCCTCGTTGACCCCCGGCATCAGGACCGTATTGACCTTGACGGGGGTCAGCCCGGCGTCGTGGGCCGCCCGCAGCCCGTCGAGGACGTCATGGTGGCGGTCGCGGCGGGTGAGGGTCTTGAAGACGTCGGGCCGCAGGGTGTCGAGCGAGACGTTGACCCGGTCGAGACCGGCGGCCTTCAGCGCGGCGGCCGTGCGCCCCAGTCCGATGCCGTTGGTGGTCAGGGACATCCTGGGGCGCGGCTCCAGCGCCGCGCACCGCTCCACGATCCCGACGAGCCCCGGCCTGAGCAGCGGCTCACCGCCGGTGAAGCGGATCTCCTCGATGCCCAGGCGCGTCACGGCCATCCCGATCAGCCGGACGATCTCGTCGTCGGTCAGCAGATCGGTCTTCGTGAGCCACTGGAGCCCTTCCTCCGGCATGCAGTAGGTGCACCGCAGATTGCACCGGTCGGTGAGCGACACACGGAGATCCGTGGCGACCCTGCCGTAGGTGTCGATGAGCACTGTGGCCCCTCCCGGTGGTTCCTGATGGTCGGTGCGGCTCCCCGGTGATCGGATCCGGCTCCTTCGAGCGTACGTCAGACCGCTGACACCACCGGTCCCGGTGTACGGCGGCGAACGCGCGGGCACGCCGGGGCGGGTACGCCGCGAGGCCGCGTCGTGGCACTCCACGACGCGGCCTCGGAGGCTGTCACCGACCGCCCGGGGTCAGTGCGCGCCCGTACCGGTGAGGGACTTGACCTCCAGCTCGGCGTACTTGCCGCTGTCCGGCTCGTCCTTGGACAGTACGGTTCCCAGCCAGCCGAGCAGGAAGCCCAGCGGGATGGAGATCAGCCCGGGGTTCTCCAGCGGGAAGAAGTGGAAGTCGACGCCCGGGAACATCGACGTGGGCTTGCCCGAGACGACCGGTGAGAAGAGCACCAGCAGGACGGACGAGGACAGACCGCCGTAGATCGACCAGAGGGCGCCCTGGGTGGTGAACCTCTTCCAGAACAGGCTGTAGAGGATCGTCGGCAGGTTGGCCGAGGCGGCGACGGCGAAGGCGAGGGCGACCAGTCCGGCCACGTTGAGGTCGCGGGCCATGGCGCCGAGGCCGATGGAGACGACACCGATGGCGACGGTCGCCCAGCGGGCCGCGCGGACCTCCTCCTTCTCGGTCGCCTCCCCCTTGCGGATCACGTTGGCGTAGATGTCGTGCGCGAACGACGAGGACGAGGCCAGCGTCAGCCCGGCGACGACCGCGAGGATGGTGGCGAAGGCGACCGCCGAGATCACGGCCAGCAGGATGGCGCCGCCCGTCGAACCGGCTCCACCGCCGATCTCCAGGGCCGCCAGGGGAGCCGCCGTGTTGCCCGCCTTGTTGGAGGCGATGATGTCGCCGGGCTTGAGGAGCGCGGCGGCGCCGAAGCCGAGGACGATCGTCATCAGGTAGAAGGCACCGATGATGCCGATGGCCCAGATGACGGACTTCCGGGCTGCCTGCGCGGTCGGCACGGTGTAGAAGCGGATCAGGATGTGCGGCAGCCCCGCCGTACCGAGGACCAGCGCGATCCCGAGCGAGATGAAGTCCAGCTTCGAGGTGGCCGTCGCCCCGTACTTGAGACCGGGCTCCAGGAAGGCCGCGCCCTTGCCGCTGTTGCTCGCCGCCGTGCCCAGCAGGTCGGAGAGGTTGAAGTGGAACTTCCACAGGATCAGGAACGTGATCAGCAGGGTGCCCGCGATGAGCAGGACCGCCTTGACCATCTGCACCCAGGTGGTGCCCTTCATGCCGCCGATCGTGACGTACACGATCATCAGCAGGCCGACCAGGGCGACGATGGCGATCTTCCCGGCGTCGCTGGTGATGCCGAGCAGCAGGGAGACCAGCACACCCGCGCCGGCCATCTGCGCCAGCAGGTAGAAGATCGAGACGACGATGGTGGAGGTACCGGCGGCGGTACGGACCGGGCGCTGGCGCATGCGGTACGCGAGGACGTCGCCCATGGTGTAGCGGCCGGAGTTGCGCAGCGGTTCCGCGACGAGCAGCAGGGCCACCAGCCAGGCGACCAGGAAGCCGATGGAGTAGAGGAAGCCGTCGTATCCGAAGAGCGCGATGGCCCCGGCGATACCGAGGAACGAGGCGGCGGACATGTAGTCGCCGGAGACGGCGAGGCCGTTCTGGAAGCCGGTGAACTGCCGGCCGCCCGCGTAGAAGTCCGAGGCGTCCTTGGTCTGGCGGCCGGCCCAGACGGTGATGATCAGGGTCGCCACGACGAAGAGCCCGAAGAGCGTGATGATCAGCGGCCGGTGCTCGCTGGCGTCCCCGGCGGCGGCGAGCTGGGCCGGGGCGGACTGGCTGAGGAGAGTGACCGGGTGGCTCATGCGTCCGCCTCCATGCGGGACTTGATGGCCTCGGCCTGCGGGTCGAGCTTCCGCGCCGCGTGCCGCGAGTAGACCCAGGCGATGAGGAAGGTGGTGGCGAACTGTGCGAGGCCGAGGACCAGCGCGACATTGATGTTGCCGAAGAGCTTGGTGCCCATGAAGTCGCCTGCGTAGTTGGACAGCAGGACGTACAGCAGGTACCAGGCGATGAAGGCGACGGTCAGCGGAAAGGCGAAGGAGCGGTAGGTGCGGCGCAGTTCGCCGAACTCCTCGCTCTCCTGCACCGCGACGAACTGGGCCGTCGTGGGCTGCGCGCGGGTGGCCCCGGTCTTCGGGGCCGCCTCGGGTGTGGACGGGGCGGTGCTGGTGTCCGTACCGCCCTCGGGCGGCGGCGGTGTGTCGGAAGCCACGGACTCTCCTCGTGACGCGGGTGCGGTGGGGTGGGTCATGGGGCGGGGAACCTCACAGGGAACGCGTGGGTACTGGTCCCCCTGACAACGGCACGGGAGGCAGGGCGAAGCGGTTCAACACCGGCCTTTTTCTTGCGGAAAGGATTCGTAAGTGATTGATGACCACGGCAGGTCGGAGATAACTTCACTGGTCATGTACCCGTCCAGGCGTAGCCCGCGCCGGGACGGCTCTCACGGATGATGTGGAGAACCCATGGCACATCTGGGATCCAGACGGCGGCGCGTGCTCGCGCTGCCCGTAGGTCTGGCCCTCACCGTCTCGCTCGGCTTCCTGCCGACCGGTACGGCCACGGCCGCCGACACGGCCGCGGCGGGCGGCCCGTCCGCCCCGGTGGTGACGGACGGACCGAAGCTCTCGTACGTGGTGAACACCCGCGGCGGGCGCTCGGTGATCGCGTCGGTCGAGAAGGCCATCGGCAAGGCCGGCGGCACGGTGGTGACGTCCTACGACCGGATCGGCGTCATCGTCGTCACCTCGCAGAACCCGGACTTCGCCAAGACGGTCCGCAAGGTCAGGGGCGTCGACTCGGCCGGTGCGACCCGTACGGCGCCGATGCCCTCGCAGTCCACGACGGACCTCGGGGCGCCCCGGGAGGTGACGGCCGAGGAGATCGCGGCGGCGACCGCGAAGGCCGAGCGCGCGAACAAGCAGTCCAAGGGAGCGGCCGGGGCGTCGAGCAAGGCCCTGGCCCAGGACCCGCTGGAGCCGTTGCAGTGGGACCTGCCCGCCATCAAGGCGGACAAGGCGCACGAGAAGACGCTCGGCAGCAGGAACGTCACGGTCGCGGTCATCGACACGGGTGTCGACGACACGCACCCGGACCTCGCGCCGAACTTCGACCGCGCCGCCTCGGTCAACTGCGTGAGCGGCAAGCCGGACAGGACGGACGGCGCCTGGCGGCCGGCCTCCGGTGAGAGCCCGCACGGCACGCATGTGGCGGGCGAGATCGCCGGGGCGAAGAACGGCGTGGGCATCACCGGGGTCGCGCCGGGCGTGAAGGTGGCCGGCATCAAGGCGTCCACCCCGGCCGGGTACTTCTACGCCGAGGCCGTCGTGTGCAGCTTCGTCTGGGCCGCCGACCACGGCGTGGACGTGACGAACAACAGCTACTACACCGACCCGTGGTACTTCAACTGCACCAGCGACCCGGACCAGAAGGCCCTCGTCGACGCGGTCACCCGGGCCACCCGGTACGCGGAGAACAAGGGCACGGTCAACGTGGCCGCGGCGGGCAACGAGAACTACGACCTGTCCTCCGACTCGATCACCGACCCGAGCAGCCCGAACGACTCGACGCCGGGTGAGCGGGTCGTCGACCCCTCCAAGTGCTTCGACATACCGACCCAGTTGCCGGGTGTGGTGACGGTCGCGTCCACCGGTGCCAAGAACCTGAAGTCGTCGTTCTCCAACCACGGTCTGGGGATCATCGACGTGGCGGCCCCGGGCGGCGACTCCACCCGCTACCAGACGCCCGCCCCGCCGGCGACCAGCGGTCTGATCCTCGGCCCGCTGCCGGGCGGCACCTGGGGGTACATGGCCGGTACGTCGATGGCCTCCCCGCACGCCGCGGGTGTGGCGGCGCTGCTGAAGTCGACGCATCCGCACGCGCCCGCGTGGGCCATCAAGGCGCTGCTGAAGGTGCAGGCGGAGGACCTCGCCTGCCCGGAGGCGTACGACATCGACGGTGACGGACAGATCGACGCCGTCTGCGAGGGCGGCAAGCGCTACAACGGCTTCTACGGGGCGGGTCTGGTCGACGCCCTGGCGGCCGTCAGCAGGTAACGCCCGGCGGCAGGACACCGCCAGGACGGACGAAGCGCGGGCCGCCCGGTACGGACGGCCCGCGCTTCCTGTTCGCATGAGGGGCCTCAGACGGCGATGAGCACCTTGAGCGCGGCGCGCGTGTCCATCGCCTTGTAGCCGGCGGCGACGTCCTCCAGCCCCACCCGCAGGTCGAAGACGGGCGACGGGTCGATCGTGCCGTTCAGCACGTCGGGGAGCAGCTCCGGCAGGTAGGCGCGGGCGGGTGCGACGCCGCCGCGCAGGGCGATGTTCCGCGAGAACATGTGGCCCAGGTCGAGACCGGTGGCGCTGCCGTGCGGCACGCCGACGTAGCCGATGGTGCCGCCGTCGCGGGTGATCTTCACCGAGGTGAGCATGGACTGCTCGGTGCCGACCGCCTCGATCACGCAGTGCGCTCCCTGCCCGCCGGTCAGCTCCCGTACGGCCGCGACCGCCGCGTCGCCGCGCTCGGCGACGACATCGGTGGCGCCGAAGCTCCTGGCGATGTCCGTACGGGCCTGGTGGCGCCCGAGCGCGATGATCCGCTCGGCGCCGAGCCGCTTGGCGGCCAGCACACCGCAGAGCCCGACCGCGCCGTCGCCGACGACGGCGACCGTGGCGCCGGGCCGCACCCCGGCGCCGACGGCGGCGTGGTGACCGGTGCCCATCACGTCGGAGAGCGCGAGCAGCGCGGTCAGCAGCCGGTCGTCGGAGGCGGCGTCCGCGGGGAGCTTGACCAGCGTGCCGTCGGCGTGGGGCACCCGTACGGCCTCGCCCTGTCCGCCGTCGGAGCCGGGCTGCCCCCAGATACCGCCCTCGGGGCAGGAGGTCTGGACGCCGTCGTGGCAGAACTCACAGACGCCGTCGGACCAGGCGAAGGGCGCGACGACGAGATCGCCGGACGCGAATCCGCCCACGTCGGAGCCGGTCTCCTCGATCACGCCGAGGAATTCGTGGCCGATCCGCTGCGAGGGCCCGGTGCGCCCCTCGCCCCGGTACGGCCACAGGTCGCTGCCACAGATGCAGGAGCGCAGGACCCGTACCACCGCGTCGGTGGGCTGCTGGATCACGGCGTCCGGCACCTCCTCGACACGGATGTCGCCGGGTGCGTGGATGACGGTGGCGCGCATGTGGGGGGTTACCTCTTCCGCTGGCGTTCAGGGCATTGATTGGTACGACCATCCAATGGCCGACCATCCACCGTAAGCCCACCCGCGGGGTCGGGCGCAAACGCGCCGACCGGCACCCGCCCGCACCCGCCCGCACCCGCCCGCACCCGCCGACGGCCGTACGGTCTGCCGACCGGCGCTGGAGGAGTCCGCTCCCCCCTGGAGCCGTGCGCACTCCCCGGCGCCGGAGCCGCCGGGCAGAAGTCCCTGACCGCCTCGTCGCTCCGGGCGCGAAGGCGGCGGTGGAAGCACGCGGCTTCGGCGTACGGGCACGCGGCGTACGGGCACGCGGCGGGCCGGCGCACGGGGCGGGCCGCCACGACGACCTGACGCCCCTTCCGGGCCAAGTCACCCCCGTCCAGGGCGGACACGCACTAGACCCCCGCCGCCCCCAGCAACGCCCCCGCCCCGTACGTCACCCCCATCGCCAGCGCTCCCCCGGCCACGTTCCGCAGCAGTGCGGGGACCACCGCCGCCGAGCCCAGGCGGGCGCTGCCCCAGCCCGTCAGGGACAGGGCCGCCAGGACCGAGAGGACCGTGATCCAGAGCCGCAGGGACGCGGGCGGGAGGACCATCGCCAGCAGGGGGAGCAGGGCGCCCGCCGTGAAGGCCAGGAAGCTCGCGCCCGCCGCGTGCCAGGGGTTGGTGAGCGCGTCGGGGTCGATGCCCAGTTCCACGCGCGCGTGGGCGCGCAGCGCGTCGCGGCGGGTGAGCTGTTCCGCGGCCTCCCGCGCCACGTCCTGCGAGAGTCCACGGTCCGCCAGCATGTTCGTCAGCTCGTCGAGTTCGGCCCGTGGCTGCTCGCGCAGTTCCCGTTTCTCGACCTCCAGCGCCGCCTTCTCCGAGTCGCGCTGGGTGGAGACCGAGACGTACTCCCCCGCCGCCATCGACATGGAACCCGCCAGCAGCCCGGCCAGGCCCGCCGTGAGCAGGGTGCCGCGCGCGCTCGTGGCGCCCGCCACCCCGACGACGATTCCCGCCGTGGAGACGATGCCGTCGTTGGCGCCGAGGACGGCGGCGCGCAGCCAGTTGAGGCGGGTGCCCAGGGCGTCGCCGTGGGGCTCGTCGTGCGGTTCGTCATGTGGTGTGGTGTCGGTCACCCGGTCAAGGTCTCACCCCGACCCCGCGCCGCCCGTGGACCGACCCGCCCCACAAGCGCCTTGACGGGGCGACGGCTGACCGGGCAACAGCACTGTCAGTCGCGGCCCGTATTCTCTGTGACCATGCTTGACGACCAGACGCAGACGCCTTCAGCGGCATGGCCGACCGCCTATCCACAGGGGTACGCGGTCGTCGACGTCGAGACCACCGGTCTCGCCCGCGACGACCGGATAATCTCCGCCGCCGTCTACCGCCTGGACTCCCTCGGCGATGTCGAGGACCACTGGTACACCCTCGTCAACCCGGAGCGCGATCCGGGGCCCGTGTGGATCCACGGCCTGACGAGCGAGGTGCTGGAGAGCGCGCCGCTCTTCCCCGAGGTGGCGGAGGAGCTGGCCGAGCGGCTGGACGGGCGGGTGCTCGTGGCGCACAACGCGATCTTCGACTGGTCGATGATCGCCCGGGAGTACGCGCGCGCCGGGCGCACCGCGCCCACCCGGCAGCGGCTGTGCACCATCGCGCTCTCCAAGGAGCTGAGCCTGCCGCTGCCCAACCACAAGCTGGAGTCGCTCGCCGCGCACTTCGGTGTCGTACAGCAGCGCGCGCACCACGCGCTGGACGACGCGCGGGTGCTGGCCGAGGCGTTCCGGCCGAGTCTGCACGCGGCGGCCAGGAGCGGCGTACGGCTGCCGCTGCTGGAGTGCCGGCCGCTGACCGAGTGGTCGGACGCCCCGTCACGGCCGCGGGTGGGGTATCAGCCGTCGTCCCGTCAGGGGAGCTGGCGTCCGTCGCGCAAGCGGCCCGCCTGTCCGTATCCGAATCCGGGGCGGTACGAGCCGGGCGGGACGCTGCGGCAGGGGATGCGGGTGGCGTTCTCGGGCGACACGTCCGTCGACCGGGAGCTGCTGGAGGACCGGGCGGTGGAGGCGGGGCTGCATGTGGCGACGAGTGTGTCCCGGCTGACCAGTCTGCTGGTGACGAACGATCCGGACTCCTCGACGTCGAAGACGGTCAAGGCGGCGTCGTTCGGCACCCCGGTGGTCGACGAGGCGGCCTTCACCCAGCTCCTGCGGGACGTGACGCCCGCGGGGTCCGCACCGGCGGCGCGTTCGGTACCGGCAGGGCGTCCGGCACCGGCGGAGCGTTCCGTACCGCCGGGCCGTCCCGTGCCCCCGCAGGAGTCGGCGCCCGGACTGTTCCCCGCGGAGGGATGACCAGACGGGTGAATTGACGCGCGACGCGCCACCGTCCCGCTCGCGCCCGGGTCCCCCGCGCTCCACTCTGTGGCGCATGGCACGTTGTGAGGTCTGCGGAAACGATTACGGCATGTCCTTCGAGGTGCACGCGCAGGGCGTGGTGCACGTCTTCGACTGTTTCGCGTGCGCCATCCACCGGATGGCGCCGATCTGCGAGCACTGCCGGGTGCAGGTGATCGGACAGGGCGTCGAGGTGGACGGGCACTGGTTCTGCGGCGGGCACTGCGCGCGCGCCGACGGCCGGGCGGGCATCGTCGACCACGTCTGAGGCGCCCCGGCATCCGGGGCGGCCCCCCGCACCCGGGGCGGCCGATCCCCACCCCCGGGTCGGCCCGCCGGGACCCGCCGGGTACCGTCGATGGCGTGTACCGCTTCCTGTTGTCCCGGCAATGGGTGATCCTCACCCTCCTTGCCCTCGCGCTCATCCCCACGATGATCGAGCTGGGCTTCTGGCAGTTGCACCGCCACGAGCACAAGGTGGCCCAGAACTCGCTGATCTCGGCCAACCTCGCGGCGAAGCCCGTTCCGGTCACGGAGCTGACCTCCCCCGGGCACACCGTCCCGCGCTCCGACTACTGGCGCGGTGTCACGGTCACCGGCACGTTCGACACCGCGCACGAGGTCGTCGTCCGGCGCAGGACCTCCAACGACGACCGCGTCGGCTACCACGTCCTGACCCCGCTGGTCATGAAGGACGGCCGGGTGGTCGTGGTCAACCGGGGCTGGATCCCCGCAAACGGCGACCAGCACACCTTCCCGGAGATCCCCGCACCGCCGAAGGGCGAGGTCACCATCGCGGGCCGGCTGAAGGCCGACGAGACCTCCGCGGTCACCGGCATCCGGGACGTGGGGGATCTGCCGCCCCGCCAGGTCATGCTGATCAACAGCGGCCGGCAGCAGGAGTCCCTGGGCCGTACGGTCCTGGGCGGCTATGTCGAGCTGACCTCCCCCGCGCCGGCG
This sequence comes from Streptomyces sp. NPDC059142, assembly GCF_042755665.1. NCBI lineage: Bacteria > Bacillati > Actinomycetota > Actinomycetes > Kitasatosporales > Streptomycetaceae > Streptomyces > Streptomyces sp. NPDC059142. The sequence continues at coordinate 34,986 of NZ_JBHZDA010000041.1, read as the reverse complement.
GACGGCAGCCCGCAGCCGATCCAGAACCCGGACGACGGCTCGATCGGCCCGCACATGGCGTACGCCGTCCAGTGGTGGCTGTTCGTGGCCGCCGTACCGGTCGGCTGGGGGATTCTCGTACGGAACGAGCGGCGCGACCGCCTCGCCGCCGCGAAGAGCGCCGCGGACGCCGACGCCGAGCCGGAACCCGAGCCGGCCCACGCCTGACCTGCCGCCCCGGCGCGTCATCCCCCTGCCCCATCCCTCTGCTTAGCTCGGCCGCCGTACGGGAAAAAGCCCTGGCGTGACCCAACGCATCGAGGACTACGCACTCATCGGCGATCTCCAGACCGCCGCCCTGGTCGGCAGGAACGGCTCCATCGACTGGCTGTGCCTTCCTCGCTTCGACTCGGCCGCCTGCTTCGCGGCGCTGCTCGGCTCCGAGGAGAACGGTCACTGGCGGCTCGCCCCCGCGGGGGCCGGGACCTGCACCCGGCGGGGCTATCTGGGTGACTCGCTCGTGCTGGAGACGGTGTGGGAGACCAGGACCGGCACGGTCAAGGTCATCGACTTCATGCCGCAGCGCGAGCGGGCCCCCGACATCGTGCGGATCGTGGAGGGCGTCAGCGGCGAGGTGGAGATGAAGGCCACCCTCCGGCTGCGCTTCGACTACGGCTCCGTGGTGCCGTGGATGCGGCGCTCCGACGGCCACCGGGTCGCGGTCGCCGGTCCCGACTCCGTCTGGCTGCGCAGCGAGCCGCCGGTGAAGACCTGGGGGCAGCACTTCAGCACCTGTTCGTCGTTCTCGGTCAAGCCGGGCGAGCAGGTGGCGTTCGTCCTCACCTGGCACCCCTCCCACGAGCCGCGCCCCGAGCGGGTCGATCCGTACGACGCGCTGGCGCACAGCCTGGAGGACTGGGAGACCTGGGCGGCCCGCTGCCGCTACCAGGGCCCGCACCGCGCGGCCGTCATGCGTTCGCTCATCACGCTCAAGGCGCTCACGTACGGCCCGACGGGCGGCATCGTCGCCGCGCTCACCACGTCCCTGCCGGAGGAGATGGGCGGCGTACGCAACTGGGACTACCGCTACTGCTGGCTGCGCGACTCCACCCTGGTGCTGGGGGCCCTGGTCTCGGCCGGCTATCTGGAGGAGGCGGCGGCCTGGCGGGACTGGCTGCTGCGCGCGGTGGCCGGCGACCCGGCCGATCTTCAGATCATGTACGGGCTCGGCGGCGAGCGCAGGCTCCCGGAGAGCGAGCTGCCGTGGCTGCCCGGGTACGCGGGCTCCCTCCCGGTCCGTACCGGCAACGGCGCCGTCGACCAGCTCCAGCTCGACGTGTACGGGGAGGTCATCGACTCCCTGAACGTGGCGCGCACGGCGGGGCTCGCCTCGAAGCCGCACGCCTGGAACCTCCAGCTCAGCCTGCTCGGCTTCCTGGAGTCGAAGTGGCGGGAGCCGGACGAGGGGCTGTGGGAGGTACGGGGCCCCCGCCGGCACTTCGTGCACTCCAAGGTGATGGCGTGGGTCGCCGCCGACCGTGCCGTACGGACGCTGGAGGAGGAGCCCTCGCTCCACGGCGACGTACGGCGGTGGCGGGCGATGCGGGACGAGGTGCACCGGGAGGTGTGCGAGAAGGGGTACGACCCGGAGCGGAACACCTTCACCCAGTCGTACGGTTCGGCGGAGCTGGACGCCGCGACGCTGCTCATCCCGCGCGTCGGCTTTCTGCCGCCGCACGACCCGCGGGTGATCGGCACGGTCGACGCGGTACGGGCCGAGCTGGGGCGGGACGGTCTGCTGCGGCGTTACAGCGGGACCGGGTTCGCGGTGGACGGGCTGCCCGGGGAGGAGGGAACGTTTCTGGTGTGCTCCTTCTGGCTGGCCGACGCGCTCCACCTCACGGGACGCACGGCGGAGGCCGAGGAGCTGTTCGAGCGGCTGCTCGCGCTGCGCAACGATGTCGGGCTGCTCGCGGAGGAGTACGACCCGGTGGCGCGGCGCCAGCTCGGCAACTACCCGCAGGCGTTCAGCCACATCGGCCTGGTGGTGACGGCGCTGACCCTCGCGGGGGTGACGGCGGGGAGGGAGCCCGGCGCCCGTACCGAGGAGGCGGAGGCGGGGGCGCAGGGCGGTCCGGAGCCTGGACCGGGGGACGACAGCGCGGGGGGCGGCACGGCAGGATAGGGCCATGGATCTTGGACTGAAGGACCGCGTCTACGTCGTCACCGGTGGCTCGCGAGGGCTGGGCCGGGCCACCGCGGAAGCGCTCACGGCGGACGGCGCGAAGGTCGTCGTCTCGGGGCGCGACGAGAAGAGCATCACCGCCGCCGCGGCGGAGCTGGGGCCAGGGGCGCACGGAGTGGCCGCGGACAACGCGGACCCGGCCGTGGCGGAGCAGCTCGTCGCCGCCGCGAAGGAACGGTTCGGCCGCTTCGACGGCATCCTGATCAGCGTCGGCGGCCCCGCCCCGGGGTCCGCCGCCGGCAACACGGACGAGCAGTGGCGTACGGCGTTCGAGTCGGTCTTCCTGGGCGCGGTACGGCTGGCCCGTACCGCGGCGGCCGAGCTGACGGAGGGCGGGGTCGTCGGCTTCGTGCTCTCGGGCTCCGTCCATGAACCCATCCCTGGCCTGACCATCTCCAACGGGCTGCGCCCCGGTCTCGCCGGGTTCGCGAAGTCCCTGGCGGACGAGGTCGGGCCGCGCGGGGTCCGGGTGCTGGGTCTGCTGCCGTCGCGGATCGACACGGACCGGGTCCGCGAGCTGGACGCGCTGTCCGGCGACGCGGAGGCGGCGCGGGCGGCGAACGAGTCGCGTATTCCGCTGCGCCGGTACGGGACGCCGGAGGAGTTCGGCAGGACGGCGGCGTTCCTGCTGTCGCCCGCCGCGTCGTATCTGACGGGCGTGATGCTCCCGGTGGACGGCGGCGCGCGGCACGGCTTCTAGCCGATTCGTTCCGAAGCAGCGCCCGTCCGCCCCTCGGGGCGGGCGGGACTTCGGAACAGCTCCTCCAGGCAACGCCTGTCGGGAGGGGCGGGGCAACTGGGCCTGGCGCAGAGCGAGTTCGGCTATTGGCCGACCAGCCTCTACCCATCGGTAACCCGTGGCTGCCACGATGTGCGCGACCCATCGGCCCCACCCCTCACCCCAGGAGACCGATATGGCGGCACTCGGCCTGCTCAGAAGCCTCACCACGACCGCGGTTCTCACCACGGCGCTCGCGGCGGGCACCGCGCTCCCGGCACTGGCCGCCCCCACCGCCCCCGCGTCCGCTCCGGCCACCGCCGCGGCAGCGGCCGCGAAGCCCGACTACGCGACCTGGCAGGCCGACATAGCCGCCGTCATGGACCAGGCGGACTCCTATGTCGCCGGGCGCCTCGCCTCGGTGCCCGCCGGCCAGAAGCCCGCCCTCGTCCTGGACATCGACAACACGTCGCTGGAGACCGACTACTCGTCGGCCTTCCCGACCCCGGCGATCCGGCGCACCCTCGCCCTGGCGGAGTTCGCGCACGACCGGGGCGTCAAGATCTTCTTCGTGTCGGCCCGTCCCGACCTCATCCAGTCGGTCACGCAGTACAACCTGAAGTCGGTCGGCTACACGGTCGACGGTCTCTACGGCCGGTCGATCGGGGACCTCTTCACCGAGGTGAGCGCGTTCAAGACGGCCCAGCGCGTGAAGATCGAGAAGAACGGCTACACGATCATCGCCAACATCGGCAACAACACCACCGACCTGACCGGTGGCCACGCCGAACGCACCTTCAAGCTCCCGGACTACGACGGGCAGCTCTCCTGAGCATCCGACCGCCGGGGAGCGGGAGGGAGCGGGGCGCGGGGGTACGACAGCCCCGTCCCGCCCCTCAGCTCACCCACCCCGCCGCCCGGTTCACCGCACGGCCCCTCAGCTCACCCGCTCCGCCCGGTGCTTCACCGCCCCCAGCCGCACCTCCGCCGGCAGCGACGCCAGCCCCGCCGAACTCCGCGCGTGCGCCAGGGACTCGTCCGACAGCCGCCGCACCGTCTCGCCGGGCCCCGCGTGCGGTTCCAGGAGGAGATGGACGCGGGCCGACGGGCCTCCGCGCCGGCCCGTGAGGCGGACGGCCGCGCGGGCCACACCGTCCAGGGACTCCGCGTCGTCCGCGACGACGTTCTCCAGCGCCCGGCCGCGCAGCACCGCGCCCTCGCCGTCACCGCTGCGGATCAGGACCTCCGACAGCCGGGCGCGGCGCAGTTGGGCCAGCAGCCACCACAGGGTCAGCACGACGAGGACCGCGAGGACGGCGATGACCACGGGCCACCACCAGCCGTCGCCCCGGTAGCGCAGCCGGTTCGCACGGCTCAGCAGGACGCTCTTCGGCCCGGCGTACGGCCACCAGGACGGCACCGACAGTCCGGTACCGGCCGCGAGGACCGTGCCGCCCGCGCAGAGCAGGATCAGGCCGAGGAGAGCGAGCAGCACCCGGTTGACCAGGCGGACCATCGCGTCACCCCTTTCTCGCGGGCCGGTGGACCCGTACCGTCAGGGCCGGCCGCCGGGCGAGGCCCAGTTCGGCGATGCCGTCGTCCAGCGCCCGTTCCAGGTCGGCGCGCACCTCGTCGAGCGCGCGGAAGTGCGCGGCGGCGTTCACCTTGGCGCGGGAGCGCCGCAGCCGTACGCGCGCCGACCGGACGCCGGAGACCTCCATGGCCCGGTCGCGCAGCGTCAGTTCGGCGGCCTCGCGGTCGAGCCCGGCGCGTACCGGCACGGACTGGCGCCGCATGGGCAGCAGCCGGCGCAGCCCCGGGGTGAGGGCGAGGGCGAGCAGCCACAGGCCGAGGGCGGTCGCGACGGCGGCGGCCACGAGGATCCACACCTCCTCCAGCGGCCGGCGGGCCAGTTGGTCCGCGAGCGCGCGGCGCCAGTACATGGCCCGGTGGCCGGCGCGTACGGCGGCGATGTCGTACAGCAGCAGCCCGGTCGCGCCGAGCAGGATCAGCGCGGCCAGCCCGGCGGGAACACGGCGGAAGGACCAGAAACGCCCGGCGCGCGCCGGGCGCCCGCCTCCCCCGTCGTCGTCATCGTCCCCGGTGTCGTCGAGGGTCGGCCGGCGCCCCCGACCGGCACCCGTGCCGGCGCCCGCCTCCGTGCCCGTGCCGTCCCGTTCGAGTACGCCGCCCCCGTCCGGGTCGCGGTCCCGGTGCGCGGAGCGGTACGGCTCGGGCGCGGGCTCCTCGCTCATCGGATCCTCCCCTGTGCCGCGACACGCGACCGGTCGGAGTGCAGCCGCTCGACCCGCACGTCCACCTCGGGCACCTCCATCCCCACCAGCGTTCTCACCCGGTGGACCACCTGCCGTCGCACCGCGCCGCACTGGGCGCCGAGGTCGGAGGGGTACTCCAGCTCGACGCCGACCCGTACCCGCGCGCTGTCCTGGCGCACCGTCACGAAGGCGTGGGGCGCGGCGCCGCCCTCCGGTACGCCATCGAGCGCTTCCCTCGCCGCCCGCGCCGCGATCTTCGCGACGACCCGGTCGGCGATCGTGGTCGCTCCTCGTTGGGCCGCCGCCACCCGGTCACCGGCCATCCCTCACCGCCGCCGGTCTTCGCGGTCGCGGGGGCGGAAGAAGTCGCCGGGCTCCAGATCACCGTCGACGAACTTCCCCGCCACGAAACCGACCGCACCCAACACGGCCACCACCACAAAGGCTCCGAAACCACCGAAGTATCCGGCGAATCCGAGCACCATCCCGGCCACCAGGCCGACCGCCGCCATACTCATCGTGCTCTCCTCTTCCGCTGCTCGGGCCGGGACCCCGGCGATTCCGTACGGCGACGCCCCCGCCGACCGCTACTGGAGCCGTGAGTCCTGGTCGTCGTCGTCCTCCTCGTCGGGGAGCTTCACGTCGCTGACCGCGATGTTGACCTCCACGACTTCGAGGCCCGTCATCCGCTCGACCGCCGCCACCACGTTCTCCCTGACGGCGGCGGCGACCGCGGTGATCGACACGCCGTAGTCGACGACGATCTCCAGGTCGAGCGCCGTCTGCACCTCGCCGACCTCGGCCTTCACCCCGCGGCTGACGGACTTGCCGCCACCGGGGACCCTGTCCCGTACGGCGCCGAAGGTACGGGCGGCCCCGCTGCCCATGGCGTGCACGCCGAGGACGTCCCGTGCGGCGAGACCGGCGATCTTCTCCACGACGCCGTCGGCGATGGTCGTACGGCCGCGCGAGGCCGGGGGTCCGCCGCCGCGCTTGGTGACGGGGCTGGCTCCCCCCTTCTCGTCGGCCCGACTGCGGGGTGCGGTGTCTGACATCGCCACTCATCCCTTTCCGCGCGGTGATCTGACTCCTTTGCCCACATTAGGTGCGCTTTCGGGGTTCCGCGCCGTGGATGCGGCAGGGTGGAGGAATGACGACTGGGCAGGGGACCGAGGGATGGACGGCGGCCGTACGGCAACGGCTCGCCCCGGGCAGGCTGCTCGCGCTGGGCGAGGCCGCCGACGGGACATGGCTGGCCGAGCGTGCCGCGACGGCGGAGCTGCGGCGGGCCGCCGCGACCGTGCCGGGCGCCGCGCTCGGTGAGATCCGGATCGCCCTGGCCGACCCGGACGGGGCGGCGGACCCGGCGGTGCCGCCGCCGCCCGGCGCCCAGCCGCCGGGTCCGCTGCGGATCGACGGGGAGTTCGCGGCGGCGCCGGGCGAGCCGCTGCCCACGCTGGCGGACCGGCTGCGCGGGGCGCTGTACGCCCGTGCGGTGGACGGGCTGGGGCTGCGGGTGACCGAGGTCGATCTGCGGGTGACGGCGCTGCTGGAGAGCGCGGCGGAATCCCCGGCGCCCGCTGGGCCGGTCGGGCGAGAGGCCGCGGAGCCCGAGGACGCGGTGGGGAGGGCCGCGGCGGCCGTGCCCGGGGTCGCGCATCTGACCGGCGTTCTGGGCGGCGCGGTCGTGCGGACGGCGGCGGCCGAGGACGGCGGGGAGCGGGTACGGGTGGAGCTGGCGACGGCCGCCGGGCACCGCCCGCTGGAGGTGGCGCGGGCGGTGCGGGCGCGGCTCGCGCAGCTCGACGAGGCGCCGCGGACGGTGACGGTGCTGGTGACGGCGGTGGAAGCGCCCGCGGCGGACCGTGCGGGAGGCGGGCACACGCGGCGAACGGCGCGGGGCTGACCGGGGCGGAGCTGGTCGGCGCGGGAGGGCGCCGTACGCCCCGGTGGAGCCGTACGCCGGTGGACCCTCGTACGCCAGTGCCGTCCCTGCGCCGGTCGGCCGCCGGTCAGTCGCCCAGGCCGGCCAGATCGCGCAGTCGGCGCGCCTGGGCCGCGCGCTCGGCGGTGCGCTGGGCCTCGAAGGAGCGGCCCGACGCGCCCTGGAGGAGCGCCTTGGTCTCGGTCAGCGCGGCCCGGTCCGTGGCGAGCAGCGCCGCCGTCAGGTCCTGGGTCGCAGCGTCGAGTTCGCCCGGCTCCACCACCAGATTGGCCAGTCCTATGCGTCCCGCCTCCTCGGCGTGGACGAAGCGGCCCGTGGCGCAGATCTCCAGCGCGCGGCCGTAGCCGACGAGCCCCACCAGCGGATGGGTGCCGGTGAGGTCGGGGACGAGGCCCAGGCTGGTCTCGCGCATGGCGAACTGCGCGTCCGTCGCGACGACCCGCAGATCACAGGCGAGGGCGAGCTGGAAGCCCGCCCCGATCGCATGCCCCTGGACGGCCGCGATCGACACCAGGTCGCTGCGGCGCAGCCAGACGAAGCCTTCCTGGTACTGGGCGATCGCCGCGTCCAGCTCCGCGTCGGAGCCGCGGGCGAGATCGGTGAACGACGGCTCGCCGTCGAACCCCTCCGGGGCGAACGCCTGCCGGTCGAGCCCCGCGGAGAACGACTTCCCCTCTCCGCGCAACACCACGACCCGCACGCTGCCCGGCAGCGACCTTCCGGCTTCCTCCAACGCCCGCCACAGAGCGGGAGACTGGGCGTTGCGCTTGGCCGGAAGGGTCAGTGTCACCGTGGCAACGGCGTCCTCGACGGCGAGCCGTACGCCGTCCTTGTCGAGTACTGGTGCGAGCGAAGTCATGGGGTGCCTCCGGTTCGGGCAGTCGGACTCAACGCCGTAGCGACTTAAGTGACTGCACAGTAACCACCTGGGCGATCGCGCGATCGCCCAGGGTGGCCACTCTCCGAACCGGTGGCCGGGAGGAGCCGCGCCCGGTCGTCAGGCCGATGCGGCCTTCTTGCCTCGCGTGGCCCCGCCGCGTCCCCGCAGCGTGACTCCGGACTCACTGAGCATCCGGTGGACGAATCCATAGGAACGGCCCGTTTCCTCGGCCAGTGCCCGGATACTCGCACCACTGTCGTATTTCTTCTTCAGGTCTGCCGCGAGCTTGTCACGCGCGGCGCCGGTTACCCGGCTGCCCTTCTTCAGAGTCTCGGCCACCCGTGCCTCCTCTATGGGAAGTGCGCTCTGGACTTCTCATGATCACCCCTTACGGACGTCCTGGCCACCCATTCAGCAAGGTCCGTACGACAAGCTTCGGCGTACTTCAACCTTCCAGCACGAGCGGAATGCCCGATTCCAGAGCTGTCCCGATCCGGGCCCGAGCCGCGACGGGCGAGAAGCACCAGGTCAGGGCCTTACCTCTGAGGCAGGTGCGGATGATGTACGGGTGGAGGCGATCCGCCGGGTACCACGCCGAGAGTACGAGACACGGTCACTCAGATGATGGATCACTGCTGAGCCGAATGATCCAGAGGGAGTGGATCACGCCGCCCGGTCACCTCGTCGGCGGGGCGGCGCGGGGGGGGGGGGGCGGGCCCCCCCCCCCCCCGCCCCCCCGCCCCCCCCCCGCGCCCCCCCGCGCGCGGGGACGGCGCCCCCCC
>NZ_JBHZDA010000041.1:0-26151 GCF_042755665.1 Streptomyces sp. NPDC059142 | reverse complement strand
CGCTCCCGCATTATGGCGCGGGGGCTGGGCCCCCCCGCCCGCGGGCCGCGGGGGGGGGGGGGGGGGGGGGCCCCCCCCGCCCCCCCCCGCCCCCCCCCCGGCCCGCGTCAGGCGAGCGCGACCAGGTCCGCGTAGTCCGCGCCCCACAGGTCCTCCACGCCGTCCGGCAGCAGAATGATCCGCTCCGGTTCCAGCGCGTGGACGGCGCCCTCGTCGTGGGTGACGAGGATGACCGCGCCCTTGTACGTACGCAGCGCTCCCAGGATCTCCTCACGGCTGGCCGGGTCGAGGTTGTTCGTCGGCTCGTCCAGCAGCAGCACATTGGCGGAGGAGACGACCAGGGTGGCGAGCGCCAGCCGGGTCTTCTCGCCGCCGGAGAGCACCCCGGCGGGCTTGTCGACGTCGTCGCCGGAGAAGAGGAAGGAGCCCAGCGTCTTGCGGACGTCGACCAGATCGAGGTCGGGCGCCGAGGAGCGCATGTTCTCCAGGACGGAGCGCTCCGGGTCCAGGGTCTCGTGCTCCTGGGCGTAGTAGCCGAGCTTGAGGCCGTGGCCGGGGGTGACCTGCCCGGTGTCCGGTGTCTCCACCCCCGCCAGCAGACGGAGCAGGGTGGTCTTGCCGGCGCCGTTGAGGCCGAGGATGACGACCCGGGAGCCCTTGTCGATGGCGAGATCCACGTCCGTGAAGATCTCCAGCGAGCCGTACGACTTGGACAGGCCCTCGGCGGTGAGCGGTGTCCTGCCGCAGGGGGCGGGCTCGGGGAAGCGCAGCTTGGCGACCTTGTCGGCCTGGCGTACCTGCTCAAGGCCGGAGAGCAGCCGCTCGGCGCGGCGGGCCATGTTCTGCGCGGCGACCGTCTTGGTGGCCTTGGCGCGCATCTTGTCGGCCTGCGAGTTCAGGGTCGCGGCCTTCTTCTCGGCGTTGGCGCGCTCGCGCTTGCGGCGCTTCTCGTCCGACTCGCGCTGCTGCTGGTAGAGCTTCCAGCCCATGTTGTAGACGTCGATCTGCGCGCGGTTGGCGTCCAGGTAGAAGACCTTGTTGACGACCGTCTCGACCAGTTCGACATCGTGGGAGATCACGATGAAGCCGCCGCGGTAGGTCTTGAGGTAGTCGCGCAGCCAGACGATGGAGTCCGCGTCGAGGTGGTTGGTGGGCTCGTCGAGGAGCAGGGTGTCGGCGTCGGAGAAGAGGATGCGGGCCAGCTCGACGCGGCGGCGCTGACCGCCGGAGAGCGTGTGCAGGGGCTGGCCGAGCACCCGGTCGGGCAGGCCGAGCGCGGCGGCGATCGTGGCGGCCTCGGCCTCGGCGGCGTAACCGCCCTTGGTGAGGAACTCGGTCTCCAGGCGCTCGTACCGCTTCATCGCCTTCTCGCGGGTGGCGCCCTTGCCGTTCGCCATCCGCTCCTCGTTCTCGCGCATCTTCTTCAGCACGGAGTCGAGGTCGCGGGCGGAGAGGATGCGGTCGCGGGCGAGGACGTCGAGGTCGCCGGTGCGCGGGTCCTGCGGGAGGTAGCCGACCTCACCGGAGCGGGTGATGGTGCCGGCGGCGGGGATGCCCTCGCCCGCGAGGCACTTGGTGAGGGTCGTCTTGCCGGCTCCGTTACGGCCGACGAGGCCGATGCGGTCGCCCTTGGCGATACGGAACGAGGCGGACTCGATGAGGACGCGGGCGCCGGCGCGCAGCTCTACGCCGGTTGCGGTGATCACGGAAAGACTCCAGGGCGGTATGGACGGCGGAAGAGGGCAGGCGGAGGGATTCTTCGACGCCGGCTAATGCACAAGGAGAAATGCCATACGGGCCAGTCTAGCGGGGCGGCGCGACTGCTGTGCCGGGACGGGCCCCCGCGACGGCGGGCCCGGGACGGCGGCGCGCGGGGGCGGGGGCCGGGCGTCGGTATCCTCCGTCCCGCGCCGGACCTCACCGGCGCGGGAGCGAGAGTGGTGGGGCATGCAGTTCGACGACGACGCGGGGCTGGACACGTCGGAGGTCCAGGACGCGCGCGGCAGCCGGATTCCGGGGGGCGGGCTCGCGGTGGGCGGCGGGGCGGCCGGGCTCGTCGTCCTGCTGATCGCCCTCTTCCTCGGGGTCGGCCCCGAGCAGCTCGGTCTGTCGTCGGACGGTTCGAGCTCCTCGGCGGGGACGGCACCGGGCGCGGGCGCCTCGGCGGGGACGGACGAGAAGTGCCGCACGGGACGGGACGCCAACACCCGGGAGGACTGCCGGATCGTCGCGGTGGTCAACAGCGTGCAGCACTTCTGGGAGGCCGAGTACCAACGGCGCGGTGAGCGCTACACCAAGGCGCGGACGCGGCTGTTCACGGGCCGTACGGACACCGCGTGCGGGTCCGCGACCTCCGCGGTCGGCCCGTTCTACTGCCCCGCGGATCAGCAGGCCTACATGGACCTGGGGTTCTTCGAGGAGCTGCGGACGAAGTTCGGCGCGAGCGGCGGGCCGTTCGCCCAGGCGTACGTGGTGGCCCACGAGTACGGTCACCACGTGCAGCACCTGATGGGCACGCTGGCCCGGTCCCAGGACGGCAGGCAGGGGCCGGACAGCAACGCGGTGAAGGTGGAGCTCCAGGCGGACTGCTACGCCGGGGTCTGGGCGCACCACGCGACGACCACGCCCGCCGGGTCCACGGGGCGTCCGCTGCTCACGAAGCTGACCGACGAGGACATCACCGACGGCCTCGACGCGGCGGCCGCCGTCGGGGACGACCGGATCCAGGAGCGGTTCCAGGGCCGGGTCACCCCGGAGTCCTGGACGCACGGCTCGGCGGCGCAGCGCCAGGAGTGGTTCCGTACCGGGTACGCGGCGGGCGACGTGGCGCGGTGCGACACGTTCCGCTGAGCCCCGCCCACGGCGCGTACAGCGCCCCGCCCGGTCGCGGGCGGGGCGCCGTACGCGTCAGGACCCTCCGGTGTGCACCTGGAAGGCGGCCCTGCGCACGGCCTTGGCCAGGGCGGGGTCGGGGTGCGCGGCGGCCAGCGCGACGAGCACCTGGACGGTACGGGGATGGCCCAGGGCCCTGACCTCGGCGAGCAGCGCGGGCACGCTGCCCTGGACCGCGGATTCGAGGTGCCGGACCAGCAGATCGCTCTCGCCGTGGTCGGCGACCGCCGCCGCGGTGTCGACCCACAGCCAGGTCGACTCCTCCCGGGTCAGCACCTCGGAGGCGTCCTCAGGGTCGGCGCCCTCGTACTCGGCCAGCCAGAGCAGCGCGTAGGGCCGCAGGGAGGTGTCGTGGGCTGCGGCCCGCACATCGGCCTCGGCGGGGGCGCCGACCACGCGCAGCGCCTCGAAGGCGAGCCCGCGCAGCAGGGCGTCCTCGCCCCGGGCGACGGTGAGGAGTTCGGTGACCGCGCTGCCGACGGTACGGGCGGCGAGCCAGGCCCTGTACTCGGCGCGGGCCGGTCCCGGGGTGAGCCGGGCGCAGCCGCGCAGCATGTGCTCGGCGGACTGCTCGATGTTGCCCGCCGGGCTCTGGGCGGCGACGCAGATCTGTTCGAGCTTGACCCAGACCGCCCAGCTTCCGAGCGGGGTCAGGGTGGCCTGGCCCTCTCCCCTGGTGAGGGCGCCGACGGCGGCGAGGCCGTCCAGGGCCCAGTCCAGCAGCGGGGGCAGCAGGGCCTCGTCGACCGGGTCGGGGGCCGGTGGCTCGGTGGTGGTGGGGGCCGGGGCGGGCTGCGGGCCGTAGGGGACCTCGCAGCGCCCCTCGTGCAGCTCCGCGACGCGCTGCTGGAGCAGGTCGAGCAGGGTCGGTACGAGCACCGGCCCGGCCGAGAGCTGGAGGAGGGAGAGCACCTGGGGGACGGCCTCGATGACCTCGGCGACCGTCGCGGGCGCGATGTCGGCGGGGCCGGGGTGGACGAGCGACCAGGCGTCGAAGAGGGCGACCCAGCCGCGCTGGACGGCGCTGTCGTCGCGGTCCCACGCCTGGAGCCGCCAGCCGGGGCGCACGGTGCCGTCGTGGAGTTCGACGAGACCGGCCAGCCGGGCCCGGTCCCAGGCGGCGCTGACCTGCTCCGAGGTCAACTCCAGCGCTGTCGCGGCCCGTTCGCGCGCCGCCTCGGTGAGCGGACCCGCTCCGGGGTCCCGGTCGACGGCGGCCCAGCGGGCCACCCGTACCGCGTCGGCCAGTACGGCCCTCGCCTGCCGGGCCAGCTCTGCCTGGGGCGGGGTGCCCTGCGGCGGCCGGGGGGCCGGCCGGCTGCGCCCCTCGGTCACAGCCCGTCGGGCCGTGGTCAACGGCCGCCCGCGGACGAGTCGGAGTGTGGAGTTGCGCGCCAATTGCTCATCAGGCTTTCGGGACGTCACGGGGGCAGTCTTCCCGGTGACTGCCCGAAAGCCCAAACGGAACCCCTTTCGGCGGTACCGGAACGACGGAAGTGGCCCCTCGTGCGCAGCGGTCCCACCGGTGCACGGGAGGCGCCGTACGACTGTTCGGGGAGGTGGGGAGGGTGGCGGTTCGGGGCGCGACGGCGGGTGGCGCGGTGCGCGCGGGGGCGCGAAGGCGGCGCAAGGATTCCAAGCGGAGGCGCGCCGGGTCGGGCCGGGACGCCGTCGCGGGGCCGGTGCCGCAGGAGCCCGGTGCGGCCCCGGTGCTACATGAGCGGGGTGAGGAAGCGGCGGAGTGTTTCCTCGTACCCGTCGGGGTCCGCGTTCCACATGGCCGCGTGCGGGGCGTGCGGGACGGTGTGGAGGGCGATCAGCTCCGGCCGGTGGGCGGCGAGTTCGCGCGAGGGGTTCCAGGACGCCAGCCGGTCGTCGGGGCCGTGGAAGATCAGCGTCGGCACCCGCAGATTACGCGGGTCGGCGGCTTCCAGCAGCCGGTCGCCGTGCAGCCCCGTCCGCCCCTGGGCGGCCCGTACCGCGAGCGGCAGCAGGGGGCCGGGGATCCGGCGGGCGGTGGCCAGCGCCCGCAGGGTGGCCTCCCAGTCCAGCACCGGCGAGTCGAGCACGAGCCCGGCGATGCGCTCGCTGAGGGCGGAGTTCGCGGCGGCGTGCAGCGCCATCGAGGCGCCGGTGGACCAGCCGTGCAGGACCACGCGCTCGGCGCCGAGGCGGACGGCGTGGCGGATCGCCGCGTCGAGGTCGCGCCACTCGGAGTCGCCGAGGTGCCCCAGGCCGTCCGGGGAGCGGGGCGCGCCGGGGTCGCCCCGGTAGGAGATGTCGAGGACGGGCAGGCGCTGGGCCGCGAGGAACTCCATGACGTTCAGGGGGTGCTCGCGGGTGGTGCCGAGGCCGTGCACGGTGATCACCCAGGTGTCGCGCGGCCCCGGCACGAACCACGCGGGGAGGGAGCCGAGTTCGCCCGGGATCCACATGTTCTGGTGGGCGAGGCCCAGGGCGGTCCCGGGGTCGCCGCTGTGCACCTGCGGGGTGAGCCGGACGCGCCGCCCCGGCACGAGGGCGCCGCGGGTGACCCGTTCGAGGCGGCGCACCACGGTGTCGGCCGGGTGCGGGACACCGTCCAGGACCGGTCCCACGACGGCGTGCACGCCCGTCCCCTCGATCCCGTACGTTCCGGGGCGCAGGGAGGCGAGCGAGCGGGTCAGGGTGACCTGGCCGGCGGCCGTGGCGTGCACGGTGATCCTGGGGTCGCTGGGCAGGGGCCGCCCCGGCGGTGCCTTGAGCGCGGCATCGCTGGCGTACCGGCCGGCGGCGACCGCAGCCGCGCCGACCCCGAGCACTGTGGTGACGGCCGCTGCCGTCGCTGTAGCCGGGCGCACGCTCCCAGTGTCACCACCCGCGCCGGACCCGGCCAGCGGGCGGGGGCCGTCGGGGGCGCGGGACGGGCCCCGCCGCGCCGCGGCCTCGTCCCCGCCGCCGGATCCGATGCCGTCGGGGGCCCCGGCGCCGTCCGGCGGGTCAGCCCCGCTGGCCGTAGCCGCGCAGCTTCTCCCCCACCTCCCGGACCTGCTCCTCCGTGAGCAGCGAGGGCCGGTGTCCCGGGACCGCGCTCGCCGTGAGCCACAGGTGGCACATCCATTCGAGCTGAGCGGTGCGGTCGTACGCCTGGGCGAGGGTGTCGCCGTACGCCACCGTGCCGTGGTTGCGCAGCAGGCAGGCCGTGCGGTCCACCAGGGCCTCGCACATCCCGCGGGCCAGCTCCGCCGAGCCGTACAGCGCGTACGGGGCGACGCGGACCGGGCCGCCGAGGGCCGCCGCCATGTAGTGGATCAAGGGGAGTTCGGGGACGAGGGTGGAGACCGCGGTGGCGTGCACGGCGTGGGTGTGGACCACGGCCGTCGCGGACGTGTCGCGGTATACGGCCAGGTGGAGCGGGAGTTCGCTGGTGGGGGCGAGGGTGCCGAGGACCTGCCGTCCCGCGAGGTCGACCGCGATCGCGTCGCCGGGTGCGAGCCGGTCGTACGGCACTCCGCTCGGGGTGACGAGGACCAGGTCGCCGACCCGGACCGAGACATTGCCCGAGGTGCCGACGACCAGCCCCTCCGAGGCCGTTCTGCGGGCGGTGGCGACCAGCTCCGCCCAGGCCCGTTCCAGATCGTCCCGTCCGGTCGCCGGTTCGCCCGCTCCGGTCGCCGATTCGCTTGGTACGCCGGTCAGTTCGCCGTGTTCGCCGGTCCGCTCATCCGTCATACGCCGATCCTGCCAGGCGCCGCCGGGATCTCCACGGAGTGGGTCACTCCGTAGACCCACCCAGTTCATCTTCCGTTCACCCTGACTCCTTACGTTCACCGAGGCCACCGACGTCGAACGATTGCCTGGGTCCTGGGTCAATGGAACACATCACGCTGCTGCTCGCGATCGTGATCGTGACAGCTCTCGTGTTCGATTTCACGAACGGTTTCCACGACACCGCCAACGCGATGGCGACGACCATCTCGACCGGCGCTCTGAAGCCCAAGGTCGCGGTGGGCATGTCCGCGGTCCTGAATCTCGTCGGCGCGTTCCTGTCCGTGGAGGTCGCCAAGACGATCTCCGGCGGGCTCATCAACGAACAGGGCATCAGAACAGAAGTGATCTTCGCGGCGCTCGTCGGCGCCATCCTGTGGAACCTCTTCACCTGGCTGCTCGGACTCCCGTCCAGCTCCTCCCACGCGCTCTTCGGCGGCCTGATCGGCGCCACCCTGATGTCCGTCGGCGCCTCCGGCGTCAACGGCGGGGTCGTGGTCACCAAGGTCCTGATCCCCGCGCTCGCCGCTCCCGTGGTCGCCGGACTCGCCGCCCTGCTGGCGACGAAGCTGACGTACCGGATCGGTCGCGGTACGGACGACAAGGCCACCGCCAAGGGGTACCGGGCCGGGCAGATCGCCTCCGCCGGGCTCGTCTCCCTCGCCCACGGCACCAACGACGCGCAGAAGACGATGGGCGTCATCACGCTCGCCCTGGTCACCGGCGGCGTCCTGGCCCCCGGCTCCAACCCGCCCCTGTGGGTGATCGTCTCCGCGGGCGTCGCGATCGCCCTCGGCACGTACCTCGGCGGCTGGCGCATCATCCGCACCATGGGCACCGGCCTCACCGACCTCCAGCCGCAGCAGGGCTTCGCCGCCCAGACCAGCGCCGCGACGGTCATCCTGGCCTCCTCGCACCTGGGCTTCTCGCTCTCCACCACGCAGTCCTGCTCCGGCGCCGTGATGGGCGCGGGACTCGGCCGCAAGGGCGGAGTGGTGCGCTGGTCCACCGCGACCCGGATGTTCGTCGCCTGGGGGCTGACGCTGCCGGCCGCGGGACTGGTCGCCGCCGGCGCCGAGTTCCTGACCGGCCAGGGCACCTGGGGCATCACCGTCGTCGCGATCCTGCTGGTCGCCGGCTCCGCCGGGATCTGGCTCGCCTCGCGCCGCCGCCCGGTCGACCACACCAACGTCACCGACGAGCCCGCCACCACCGGCTCCGCCGCCGAGCCGGCCGGGGTGGTCACCACCGCCATGGCGGCCGTCACCCCGCCTCCCCCGGCGGGCGCCCCCGGCCAGGACCTCTCGGCCACCATCCCGGCCCCCGCGGCCACCGCCCCGGACCAGGCCGAACCGGCCCGCCCCGCCACGGTGTAAGGAAACGACCCCATGGACATCGACTGGGCAGCACTCGCCTCCGTCTTCGGCGTCAGCCTCGTGGCGACCGTCGCCCTCGTGGGCCTGTTCACCCTGGGCATCGTGGGCCTCGCCAAGCGCGGCTCCACGGCCGCGCCGGGACCGGCCTCCACCTCGGCCGCCGCCTCCACCCCCGCCACCGGCCCCGCGCCGCTCGCGGCCCGTGCCGGCGCCTACCTGTGCTTCGCGCTCTGCGCCGGGGCCGTCGCGTACGGGATCAGCCTCATCGTGGCCTGAGCCCACGAGCACCACGCCCCAGGAGCCCCGCATCGGCCGACCGGCCCGATGTGGGGCTCCGCACACTGTCCCGTCGCAGGTCAAGGATGAGTTGACGGGTGTTGCGGAGCGTGGTGGACTTCCGGGGCCATTGACGACGGCAGCAGAGGAAGCCGGTGCGAATCCGGCGCGGTCCCGCCACTGTCACTGTGAGCATGCCTCCAGGAGCCAGGAACTCTCGCCGTCGTACTCCGAACGTCGAACCGGGGCGCGGACCCTGAGTGAGGACACTTCGCCATGCCTGGCTGCGGTTGTGCCGCGCGGGGCGGCTCAGCCGCCCCTGCCGCCGAGCGGGTCTTCGCGTACGGCGCCGCCCTCGGCCTGCTGGGCGACCGGCTCTTCGGCGATCCGCGCCGGGGCCATCCGGTGGCCGCCTTCGGACGGGCCGCCGGGGCCGTCGAGCGCGCGCTGTGGCGCGACCACCGCGGCTGGGGCGCGCTGCACACCGTGCTCTGCGCCGGAGGCGCCGCCGGGGCCGCGGCACTGGCCGCCACCGCGGTACGCCGCAGCCCCGCCGCCTCCGTGGCGCTGACCGCCACCGCCACCTGGGCCGTCGTCGGGGGCGCCTCGCTGGGCCGTGAGGCGCGGACCGTGGGCGCCGCGCTGGCCGCCGGGGACCTCGAAGCCGCCCGGCGGCGCCTGCCGCATCTGTGCGGGCGCGACCCGTACGCCCTGGACGAGGCGCAGATCGCCCGCGCCGTCGTGGAGTCCGTCGCCGAGAACACCTCCGACGCCGTCGTGGGCGCCCTGGTGTGGGGCGCGGTCGCCGGGGTGCCGGGGCTCGCCGGGTTCCGGGCCGTGAACACGCTGGACGCGATGGTGGGTCACAAGAGCGAGCGGCACCGCCGGTTCGGCTGGGCCTCGGCCCGGCTCGACGACGTCGCGGGATGGCCGGGGGCCCGGCTCACCGCCGCGCTGGCCGTCGCCGCCGGGCCCGACAGACGCGGCGCGCTGCGGGCCGTACGGCAGGACGCGCACCGCCATCCGAGCCCCAACGCGGGCCCGGTGGAGGCGTCGTTCGCCGGGGCGCTGGGGGTACGGCTCGGCGGGACGCTCGCGTACGGCGGGCGCGTGGAGCACCGCCCCGTCCTGAACGCCGCGGGACGCCCGGTCGGGGTCCAGGACATCGAGCGCGCCGTGCGGCTGGCCCGCCGGGTCAACGTGCTCGCTCTCGCGGTCTGTGTCACGGGCCGTCTCGGGTACGGCGCGGTGCGCGCGGCCCTCACCACCAGGAGGCGCGGATGAGCCGGAACAGCGGGGGCACGGGGCTCGGCGGAGGGCTGCTGATCGCGGGCACGACCTCCGACGCGGGCAAGAGCGTCGTCACGGCGGGGATCTGCCGCTGGCTGGCGCGCCGGGGGGTGAAGGTCGCGCCGTTCAAGGGCCAGAACATGTCGCTGAACTCGTTCGTGACCCGCGAGGGCGCGGAGATCGGGCGCGCCCAGGCCATGCAGGCGCAGGCCGCGCGCGTGGAGCCGACCGCGCTGATGAACCCCGTCCTGCTGAAGCCGGGCAGCGACCGCAGCAGCCAGGTGGTGCTGATGGGCAAGCCGGTCGGCGAGCTGAGCGCCCGCGGATTCTTCGGAGCGCCCGGCGGGCCGGCCCCCGGGAGGACGCTGCACGGCGGCGGCCGGGAGGCGCTGCTCGAACCCGTACTGGCCTGCCTGGCGGAGCTGCGGTCCACGTACGACGCCGTGATCTGCGAGGGCGCCGGCAGCCCCGCCGAGATCAATCTGCGCCGTACCGACATCGTGAACATGGGGATCGCACGGGCCGCGCGGCTGCCGGTGGTCGTGGTCGGGGACATCGACCGGGGCGGGGTCTTCGCCTCCTTCTTCGGGACGACCGCGCTGCTCGGCCCGGAGGACCAGGCGCTGGTGGCCGGGTATCTCGTCAACAAGTTCCGGGGCGATGTCTCGCTGCTGGAGCCGGGGCTCGACATGCTGCGCGGGCTGACCGGGCGGGCGACGCTCGGGGTGCTGCCCTTCCGGCACGGTCTGGGCATCGACGAGGAGGACGGGCTGCGGATCTCGCTGCGCGGTGGCGCCCGCGAGTCGGTGGTGGCTCCCCCGTACGGCGCGGACGTGCTGCGGGTCGCGGTCTGCGCCGTACCGCTGATGTCGAACTTCACCGATGTGGACGCGCTGGCGGCCGAACCCGGGGTCCTGGTGCGGTTCGTGGACCGGCCCGAGGAGCTGGTCGACGCGGACCTGGTGATCGTGCCGGGCACGCGCGGCACGGTGCGGGCGCTGGCGTGGCTGCGGGAGCGGGGCCTGGCCGACGCGCTGGCCCTGCGGGCCGCCGAGGGCCGCCCCGTGCTGGGGATCTGCGGCGGCTACCAGATCCTCGGCGAGCGGATCCACGACGAGGTGGAGTCCCGGGCGGGTGAGGTGGCCGGGCTCGGACTGCTGCCCGTACGGGTCAGGTTCGCGCGGGAGAAGACCCTCGCGCGGCCTTCGGGAGTGGCCCTCGGCGAGCCGGTCGAGGGGTACGAGATCCACCACGGCGTCGCGGACGTGCGCGGCGGGGACGCCTTTGTCACGGACCCGGCGGGGCGGGCGCTGGACGGCTGCCGGGTCGGCGCCGTCCAGGGCACGCACTGGCACGGGGCGCTGGAGAGCGACGCCTTCCGGCGGCGGTTCCTGGCGGAGGTGGCGCGGACGGCGGGCCGGCGGTTCGTCCCCGCGCCGGACACCGGCTTCGGCGCGCTGCGCGAGGAACAGCTCGAACTCCTCGCCGACCTCGTCGAGGAGCACGCGGACACGGCCGCGCTGCTGCGCCTGATCGAGGAGGGCGCCCCGGCCGGACTGCCGTTCATCCCTCCGGGAGCCCCGTGAGCACGGTGGGTCCGAACACGGTGGGTCCGAACACCGTGGGACCGAACACCGTGGGACGCCGTCCGGTCACCGATGAGTCATTCGAAGGAGCGATCAGCCTATGAGCACCCCCTTTCCGTTCACCGCCGTGGTGGGGATGGACGATCTGCGGCTCGGCCTGCTGCTGAACGCGGTCAGTCCGGCGGTCGGCGGCGTTCTCGTACGGGGTGAGAAGGGCACGGCGAAGTCGACGGCGGTACGGGCGCTGGCCGCCCTGCTGCCCGAGGTGCCGGTGGTGACGGGGTGCCGGTTCAGCTGCGACCCGGCGGCGCCGGATCCGCGGTGCCCGGACGGGCCGCACGGGGACACGTCCGGCGCGGCGCGCGCCGCGCGGATGGTCGAGCTGCCGGTGGGCGCGTCGGAGGACCGGCTCGTGGGGGCGCTGGACATCGAGCGGGCCCTGTCGGAGGGCGTGAAGGCGTTCGAGCCGGGGCTGCTCGCGGACGCGCACCGCGGGGTGCTGTACGTGGACGAGGTCAACCTGCTCCACGACCACCTCGTGGACCTGCTGCTGGACGCGGCGGCCATGGGCGCCTCGTACGTCGAGCGCGAGGGCGTCTCCGTACGGCACGCCGCGCGCTTCCTGCTCGTCGGGACGATGAACCCGGAGGAGGGCGAGCTGCGGCCTCAGTTGCTGGACCGCTTCGGGCTGACCGTCGAGGTCGCGGCGTCGCGCGAGCCCGATCAGCGGGTGGAGGTGGTGCGGCGGCGGCTCGCGTACGACGACGACCCGGCCGGGTTCGCGGCGCGCTGGGCCGGCGAGGAGACCGCGCTGCGCGAGCGGATCGCCGCGGCGCGCGCGCTGCTGCCGACCGTGTGCCTCGGGGACACGGCGCTGCGCCAGATAGCCGCGACCTGCGCCGCGTTCGAGGTGGACGGAATGCGCGCGGACATCGTGATGGCGCGGACGGCGACGGCGCTGGCGGCGTGGGCGGGCCGTACGGACGTCACCGCCGACGACGTGCGGCAGGCGGCGCTGCTGGCGCTGCCGCACCGCAGGCGCCGTAACCCCTTCGACGCGCCGGGGCTCGACGAGGAGAAGCTCGACGACACGCTGGAGGAGTTCCGGGGCGACGAGGACCCGGATCCCGACGGGCCCGAGGGCCCCGACGACCCCGACGGGCCGGGCGGCGGGGGCGGACAGCCGCCGCAGGGCGGCCCGGAGACACCCGACACGCCCGCGCAGGACGCTCCCGCGCACGACGACACGCCCGCGCCCCAGGAGTCGGACGCCCCGCAGGAGGCACCGCCCGAGCCCGCGGGCGGGCAGCCGCGCGCCGGGGCCGGTGAGCAGTCCCCCGTACGGTCCGCCGAGCCGTTCCGCACGAAGGTGCTGAGCGTGCCGGGGCTGGGCGAGGGTGCGGCGGGGCGCCGCTCCCGGGCCCGTACCGAGCGGGGCAGGACGACCGGTTCGCGGCGGCCCAGGGGCACGCTGACCAAGCTGCATCTCGCCGCGACCGTACAGGCGGCGGCGCCGCACCAGCGGGCGCGCGGGCGCAGCGGGCCCGGTCTGCTGGTGCGCGGGGACGATCTGCGGCAGGCGACCAAGGAGGGGCGCGAGGGCAATCTGGTGCTCTTCGTGGTCGACGCCTCCGGTTCGATGGCGGCGCGGCGGCGGATGAGCGCCGTGAAGGGCGCGGTGCTGTCGCTGCTGCTCGACGCGTACCAGCGGCGCGACAAGGTCGGTCTGATCACCTTCCGGGGGAAGGACGCGGAGCTGGCGCTGCCCCCGACGTCCTCGGTGGACGCGGCGGCGGCCCGGCTGGAGTCGCTGCCGACGGGCGGGCGGACCCCGCTGGCGGCCGGGCTGCTGAAGGCGCACGACGTGCTGCGGGTGGAGCGGATGCGGGACCCCGCGCGGCGTCCGCTGCTGCTGGTGGTGACGGACGGGCGGGCGACGGGCGGCCAGGACCCGGTGGCGCTGGCGGCGCGCGCGGCGCGGCTGCACGCGGCGGACGGGACGGCGTCGGTGGTCGTGGACTGCGAGGCGGGTCCGGTACGGCTCGGGCTGGCCGGCTCGCTCGCCGGTGAGCTGGCGGGCACGGCGATCACCCTGGACGAGTTGCGGGCCGACAGCATCGCCGGGCTGGTCAGGGACGTACAGCAGAGGAGTGACGGACCCCGCGAGGGTTACGTCACCGGGGACCCCAGGAGGGCCGCGTAATGCCGCAGGGACAGCCGGAGAACGTACCGGACGACGGTCTCACCACCCGCCAGCGCCGCAACCGCCCGCTGGTGCTCGTCCACACGGGCACCGGCAAGGGCAAGTCGACGGCGGCGTTCGGGCTCGCGCTGCGCGCGTGGACGCAGGGGTGGCCGATCGGGGTCTTCCAGTTCGTGAAGTCCGCGAAGTGGAAGGTCGGCGAGGAGCAGGCGCTCAAGGTGCTCGGGGCGAGCGGCGAGGGCGGCTCGGTCTCCTGGCACAAGATGGGCGAGGGCTGGTCCTGGGTGCAGCGCGACGCGCAGTTCTCCAACGAGGAGGCGGCGCGGGAGGGCTGGGAGCAGGTCAAGCGCGATCTGGCGGCCGAGACGCACAAGCTGTACGTGCTGGACGAGTTCGCGTACCCGCTGCACTGGGGGTGGGTGTCGACCGACGAGGTGATCGAGGTGCTGCGGAACCGGCCCGGCACCCAGCACGTGGTCATCACCGGCCGCAACGCGCCCCAGGAGCTGATGGACTTCGCCGACCTGGTCACCGAGATGACGAAGGTCAAGCACCCGATGGACGCGGGGCAGAAGGGGCAGAGGGGCATCGAGTGGTGAACGTCCCGCGTCTGGTCATCGCCGCGCCGTCCTCCGGAAGCGGGAAGACGACGGTCGCGACGGGCCTGATGGCGGCGTTCTCGGAGCGCGGTCTCGCCGTCTCCCCGCACAAGGTCGGCCCGGACTACATCGACCCCGGCTACCACACCCTGGCCGTGTCGACGGGGTCCACGGGGTTCTCGGGGGGCTCGGGGGGCTCGGGCTCAGCGGGCTCCTCCGGCGGCCGTGCGCGTCCCGGCCGCAACCTCGACGCGTACATGTGCGGCCCGGGGCTGATCGGGCCGCTGTTCGCGTACGGCGCCGCGGGGTGCGACCTGGCGGTCGTCGAGGGCGTGATGGGGCTGTACGACGGCGCCTCGGACCAGGGCGAACTGGCCTCCACGGCCCAGGTGTCGAAGCTGCTGCGGGCGCCGGTGGTGCTGGTCGTGGACGCGTCGTCGCAGTCGCGTTCCGTGGCGGCGCTGGTGCACGGCTTCGCGTCCTGGGACCCGGAGGTGCGGATCGGCGGGGTGATCCTCAACAAGGTCGCCACGGACCGGCACGAGCGGCTGCTGCGCGACGCGCTGGACGGCTGCGGGGTGCCCGTCATGGGGGTGCTGCGCCGTACGGACCAGGTCGGGACGCCCTCGCGCCATCTGGGCCTGGTGCCGGTGGCGGAGCGGCGCGCCGACGCGCTCGGCGCGCTGGCGGAGCTGGCGGGGCGGGTACGGGCCGGGTGCGATCTGGAGGCGCTGCTGGCGCTGGCGCGCAGCGCGCCCGAGCTGACGGCCGAGGCGTGGGACCCGGGGGTGGCGCCGGTCGTGGCACCGGGCGCCCCCCGGCCGGTGATCGCGGTGGCCGGCGGGCCGGCGTTCACGTTCTCGTACGCGGAACACAACGAGCTGCTGACGGCGGCCGGCGCCGACGTCGTCCCCTTCGACCCGCTGCGGGACGAGGCGCTGCCCCCGGACACCCGGGGGCTGGTGATCGGGGGCGGCTTCCCCGAGGTGTACGCGCCGGAGCTGTCCGCCAACGAGCCGCTGCGCAAGGCCGTGGCGGAGCTGAGCCGCACGGGTGCGCCGGTGGCCGCCGAGTGCGCCGGGCTGCTCTATCTGGCGCGCTCCCTGGACGGGAAGCCGATGTGCGGGGTGCTGCCGGCCGACGCCCGGATGTCGGGGCGGCTGACGCTGGGCTACCGGGAGGCGGTGGCGATCGGCGACAGCGCGCTGGCGGCGGCCGGGACCCGGGTACGGGGCCACGAGTTCCACCGTACGGTGCTGGAGCCGGGGGCCGGGGCGGAGCCGGCGTGGGGTCTGGTCCATCCGGAGCGCCGGGTGGAGGGATTCGTCAGCGGCGGCGTCCACGCCAGCTATCTGCACACGCACTGGGCGGCGACGCCGGAGATGGCGCGCCGGTTCGTGGCACGGGCGGCGCGGGTGGTGGCCGGGGACGGACGGTGAACGCCGTCCCGGCGCGGGGGTCAGCCGGCGACCCCGACCACCAGCCAGATGAATCCCACGCCCAGGACGGTGCACAGGAGCGTGGAGCGGGCCGGGTGGTCGTGGTGCGCCTCGGGCAGGATCTCGGCGGCGGCGAGATAGAGCAGCACGCCGCCGAAGAACCCCAGATAGCTGCCGAGCAGTTCCTCGGGGAGCGTGAAGAGCAGCGTGGACGCGGCGCCGACGACCGGTGCGAGGGCGTCCGCGACCAGCATGGCGACGGCCCGGCGGCGGGCGTTCCCGTACAGGCTGGTGATCGTGTACGTGTTGAAGCCGTCGGCGAAGTCATGGGCGATGACGGCGAGCGCCACGGCGGTCCCCATGCCGCCGCCGACCTGGAAGGCGGCGCCGAGGGCGATGCCGTCCATCAGGCTGTGGCCGACCATGGCCGAGGCGGCGGTCAGCCCCACCTGGGGGACGCGCCCGTCCCTGCCGGGGCCGTGGCCATGGGTGTGACCGGGCCCGGCGGGGCCGTGCGGGTCGCCGCCGTGGGCGGCCTGGCGGACGGCGAGGAGCCGTTCGACCAGATGGGCGACGAGGAAGCCGCCGACGAAGAGCAGCAGCGCGCGCGGCACCCCCAGGAACTCCTCACCGGCGGCGTGCAGCGCCTCGGGCAGCAGGTCGAGGCCGACCACGCCGAGCATCAGCCCACCGGCGAGTCCCAGCACGAGATGGCGCCGGTCGGTGACGCGCTGCGCCGTCCAGCCGCCGAACAGCGTCATGAGGAACGCGCCGAGCGCGACGAAGACCGCCATGCGCCCCTGCATAGCCGATCGGACCGGTCCCGCGCACATCAGGAACCGGGCGCGGCGCTGGTGGTGGGGGTCGGCGCGCGCGACGGCGCCCCGGTGGCGGAGGTGCTCGGGCTGATCGAGGAGACGCTGCGGGCGGCGGGGCTGGCACCGTCCCGCGTCGTCGCGCTGGCGACCGTCGAGGCCAGGGCGGGGGCGGCGGGGATCACCGGGGCCGCGGCGCGGCTCGGGGTACCCGTACGGGGGTATCCGGCCGCGGTGCTCGCCGGGATCGCCGTACCGCATCCCTCGGCGACGGCGCTCGCGGCGGTGGGCACGGCGTCCGTCGCGGAGGCGGCGGCGCTCGCGGGCGGCGGGGAACTGCTCGTGCCGAAGAGAAGGTCCCGGCCGGTTTCCGGCCCGGCGCGGGTCACCTGCGCGGTGGCGTACAGGGGCCAGTCGGAGTGGAACGGGCCGGGGAGGAAATGATGTCGGTGTCGTCCGTGCCCTCCCGGCCCTCCGGCCGGCCGGGACCGTCCCGTCCATCGAGAGCAGAGTGAACCGTGAGCATGGCACTCCACCAGCGGGGACCGTGGCCCGGGCAGTCGGCCGTACGGTCCTGTCGAGCCGCCTCCATATCCGATGATCACACCAGCGGTGACCGCCATGTCTACGCGCGCTGACCACTACGACCTGCGCCATCACGGCGACGCGGAGATCCTGGACTGCGCCGCCGGCCTGGTCGACCTCGCGGTCAATGTCCGTACGGGCACGCCTCCGGGCTGGCTGCGGACGCGCATCGCCGACTCGCTCACCGGGCTCGCCGCCTACCCCGACGGGCGGGCGGCGCGCGCGGCGGTCGCGGCGCGGCACGGGCTGCCGGTGGAGCGGGTGCTGCTGACGGCGGGGGCGGCGGAGGCGTTCGTGCTGCTCGCGCGGGCGCTGCCGGCGCGCAGGCCCGTCGTCGTCCATCCGCAGTTCACGGAGCCGGAGGCGGCGCTGCGGGACGCGGGGCACACGGTGGGACGGGTGCTGCTGCGGGCGGGCGACGGCTTCCGGCTCGACCCGGCGGAGGTGCCCGAGGACGCCGATCTGGTGGTGATCGGCAACCCGACCAACCCGACGTCCGTGCTGCACCCGGCCGACACGATCACGAAGCTGGCCAGACCGGGCCGGACACTGGTGGTGGACGAGGCGTTCATGGACGCGGTGCCGGGCGAGCCGGAGGCGCTGGCGGGACGGACGGACGTACCGGGGCTGGTGGTGCTGCGCAGCCTCACCAAGACCTGGGGGCTGGCGGGGCTGCGTATCGGGTACGTGCTGGCGGAGCCGGGGACGGTGGCCGCGCTGGAGCGCGTCCAGCCGCTGTGGCCGGTCTCGACCCCCGCCCTGGCGGCGGCGCAGGCGTGCATGGAGCCCGCCGCGCTCGCGGAGGCGGAACGGGCGGCGCGCGGGATCGTGGTGGAGCGCGCGCATCTGCTGGCGGGGCTCGCGGAGTTCGAGGAGGTACGGGTGGTGGAGGCCGCGGAGGCCCCGTTCGTCCTGGTCGGCATGGACCGCGCGGACGCGGTACGCGCCCGGCTCCGCACCCTGGGCTTCGCGGCCCGCCGGGGCGACACCTTCCCGGGCCTGGGCCCCCGGTGGCTCCGCCTGGCGGTCCGGGACCGCACGACGACGAACCGTTTCCTCCAGGCGCTCGACCAGGCGCTCACGGCGGTCGGGGGCTGAGCGGGTCGGCCGGGCCGGGCGCGAAGCATACGTCTTCGCGCCCGGTACGCGGGGAAGGGCGGTCAGCGCCGGGCGCGCGACTTCCTCGTCAGGGCCAGCGCGCCACCGCCCGCCGCGAGGAGGGCTGCCGCGCCGGTGACCAGATAGGGCGTGGCGGAGCTGCCGCCTGTCTCGGCCAGTCCGACCGGCTCGGGTTCGGCGGCGTTCTGCGGGACCGTTCCTGCCTGTTCCGGCTTCGCCGGTGCCTGCGCCTCGGGCGTCCCGGACGGCTCCGGCCGCTCCGGCACCGCGGGCGCCTTCGGGGACTCGCAGGTCGCCTCGGCGAGCGTGAGCGTGCCCTCGACCTCGGCGACGTTCAGCTTCAGCGGGTTCACCGAGACCTTGAGGCCGAGCGCCGTCGCGGCGGCCGTGCGGGAGGTGGTGTGCGTCGTCGACAGGTCGAGGGTCACCTCACCCACGCCCGGCACCTCGACCCGCGTCGGGCCGCCCGCCGAGAGCGTGACCTTCTTGCCGAGCACGGTCACCTGCCCCAGCAGATTGGACGCGGCGACCGGCCGCTTCCCGGCCTCGCAGACCGCGCTGGAGGTGACCTCCTCGATCTCGACGAGCGAGAGCAGCGGAAGCCCGGGGACATGGACCTTCGCATGCGCGAGCCGGGTGGCCCCCTCGGCCCGGTGCTCGTCGGCGGTCGCCTTCGCCGTGGCGACATCCGCCCGCAGCACACTGAAGGGCCGCCCCTGGTCGACCCCCTCCAGATCGACGGAGAGCGCCGTCCGCTCGGCGCTGCCCGGTGCGCGGACCTCGTTGAGCGCAGCCCTCAGCGGGACGTCGACGGTCTTGTTGAGCAGGGAGACATCGAGCCCGGTCCGCAGCACGACCGCGCTCGCCCGCCCCGTACCGCCCTCGCCCGGCCCCTCGGTGGCACCCGCCGGCACGGCGAGGAGCACGGGGCCCGCCGTCAGCGCGGCTGCGGCCATGACGGCGGCGGCGCGGTGGCGGCGTGCGGGCATGCGGAAGGTGTTGCTGTTCAAGAGAGTGGAACCCCCACAAGAGAATCTGACGTCGCCGTCCTGCCTGCTCGGGGACGCGAGACAGCGGCAGCGGCGACCGGGACACCGGAATCTTTACGCACTGAGAGTGAACTGGCGAGCACCTGAAGTTAGTTCACCCTAAAGTGGGGTTTTCGGGTCCAAATTCGATTCTTCTGGCACGGGCGTTCCCGCCGGTCCCCCGAACGGCCGGGGGCGCGGGAGCGCGAGGGGGCTCCCTGCGGCTCTCCGCCCCGGGCACGGGGAAGGGCATATGAGAACCTTCAACGACAGACTCGGGCGACACGTCACGCCCGGTCAATCCGGCACCTCAGAGGCAAGCAGGGACGCCCACCCCGCACGGAGAGGGCCGACGCGATCGCTCAGCGCCCGTCGACCGCGGCCCCCTGTTGGGCCAGCAGCAGTGCCGGCGGACCGCCCTGGAGCAGGAAGCACCCCTGGGCGGCAGCCTGGATCGCCTCGGCCACCGGCAACCAGGTCAGCTTGAAGTCCGCTTCGTCCGGCATGAGTTGTCGCGCTCCGCACGTGAGACCCTCGGCCAGGAAGAGGTGGATACGGGCGGAAGAGTCCAGGGTGATGGCGTACGAACCGAGGGGGCGCCAAGTGTCGGCGGTGACGCCGGCCTCCTCGCGCAGCTCGCGCCGCGCACACTCCTCGGGTGTCTCCGCGCCCTCCCGGCGCCCGCCGGGCAGGAACATGTACTCGCCGCCGTGCCGCGGGAATTCGGCGATCAGGACAGCCACTTCGCCGTCCACATCTCGGGCCACGACGACGGAGGCGTCGCGCATCGTCGGCTGCTGGGATGTGTCGGTCATGGCCCGGGAGCGTAGCCGCCTCCCTTTGCCCCGTCGCGACGGCGACAGCCCCGGCCATCCGGCTCCGGACCTGATGTTCAGGACGCGGCTCAGCTCCCACCCTCGGCCGGTCGCTGGTGCCCGCACGGCACCGGGCCGCCGTCCTTGTCGAAGACCTCGGCATCACCAGCCGAGTTCACCCAGACCGTGACGCCTTGACCATGCACGACCACGTTGAACGGCGACTGCTCCGGGGCCGACCCGGTCACCACAGTGAACTCTTCCCCCCGGTCGCATCCAGTGTCGGTTCCCCACGGCTCGACCCACAGGCACAGCATGCTGCCGGTCTCGTTGCTCACGCTGGTCCTGGACACGCCCGTGCCCAACCAGCAGCACGAGGGGCCGGACAAGTCAGTACCTGTTTTCGAAGTCCTCCGGTGGAGTTCGCCCGGCTCAGATTCGAACGGACACCCATCGAGTTGGGTGCTTGATGGCTTCTGTAGCCTGCTGCCAGCCGTGTGTCGGGGGGAGCTGGCGTGGTGAACATCCTGTCCGTGGCCATCGGTGCTGGTTTCGGCCTCATAGGGGCTGTGTTCGGGGCTTGGTTCACTGCGCGCCGGCAGGACCGTATGTGGCTGCGCGAACAGAAGCTGAAAGCCGGGGTCGGCTTCAACACGGCCGTGGTCCAGCTCATCGACTACCTCCGGGAAACACGGCTGAGTGACGACGGTGCCGGGGCCAACGAACTGGTGAGCCGGATGCAGGAAGCCCGGTCAGCCCTCTACCTGCTATGCGCCGACGACACCGTCGATCTCGCCGACGCTCTCGCTCGTCGGGTCTGGAGCTCCCGGCCCAGCGAGGGCAGGGACGATCGCAGGGCCGAGCACAGGGAAACGGAGGATCTGCTACGCCGCTTCACCCATCAGCTCCGGCAAGAGATCGCCAGGACGTAGTCTCAGCTGGTTCTTCGATTCGAACAGGGCTGTCTGAGGCCGCGTTGGCGGGCAGCGCGAGATGTCCGGCTCTCCGGCGGGTAGCCGGGCGGGAATGAGAAAGTGGGCCAGAAGACGGCCTTGAGGAGAGTGAAGGTGGCGGGGCTGACCGGCCTCGCCGCTGGGATCAGTCCCGGTTCGCTTCGCGGGAGTCAGGCTGGCCGCTTCGGCGGGATGACCGGCGGGTGATTCGCCTGGTCATCAAGGTGATCGCGGCCCAGGTGATCAGAGCTTCGGAGTGCTGGATCAGCCGCTCGTAGTCTCTCGCGTGACGGCGGGCATGCATGATCCAGGCCAGGGACCGTTCGACGACCCAGCGGCGGGGCAGGATCACGAAGCCGGGGGTGTTCTTCGGCCGGCTGACGGTTTTCAGGGTGAGTCCGAGGTGTCTTTTCGACCAGGTCACGAGCTGTCCGGCATAGCCGGAGTCGGCCCAGGCGATCGTGATCTCGGGGTGCATGAGCCGCAGCCGGAACAGGACTTCCTTCGCCGCGTCGCGGTCGGTCATGTCGGCCGGGGTGACCATGACGAACAGCGGCAGGCCCTTCGTGTCGAGGGCATCGGGCAGAGCCAGCCGTCAGCGGCCTCGCCGGTCCTCGCGGTGATGATCCGCGCCACCCGCTGAGCCGCATGGGTGGTCAGCCGACCACATGCCCGTCCAGGACGATCCGCCGCGGCGCCGCCAGGACCCGTACGTCCGTCCTCGGGTCCTCGTCGTACACCACGAGGTCGCCCGGAGCGCCCTCCTCCAGGGACGGGCGGCCCAGCCAGGTCCTCGCTCGCCAGGTGGCCGCGGAGAGTGCTTCCAGGGGTGGGATGCCGGCCTTCGTCAGTTCCGTGACCTCGTCGGCGACCAGGCCGTGGGCGAGTCCGCCGCCCGCGTCGGTGCCGACGAAGACCGGGATGCCCGCGTCGTGGGCCGCGCGCACGGTGTCGTAGCGGCGCTCGTACAGCCGGTTCATATGTGCCGACCAGCGCGGGAACTTCTCCTGGCCGCCGGCCGCGAGCGCGGGGAACGTCGCGATGTTGACCAGCGTCGGGACGATCGCGACCCCGCGTTCCGCGAAGAGCGGGATGGTGTCCTCGGTGAGCCCGGTGGCGTGTTCGACGCAGTCGATGCCCGCTTCGACCAGGTCGCGCAGGGAGGACTCCGCGAAGCAGTGAGCCGTGACGCGGGCGCCCAGCCGGTGGGCCTCGGCAATGGCCGCCTCGGCCTCGGCGCGGGGCCAGCAGGCGGTCAGGTCGCCCGCGTCGCGGTCGATCCAGTCACCGACGAGCTTGACCCAGCCGTCGCCGCGCCGGGCCTCCCGGGCGACGTAGGAGACCAGGTCGGCGGGTTCGATCTCGTGGGCGTAGTTGCGGATGTAGCGGCGGGTCCTGGCGATGTGGCGGCCCGCTCTGATGATCTTCGGGAGGTCCTCGCGGTCGTCGATCCACCGGGTGTCCGCGGCCGACCCCGCGTCCCTGAGCAGCAGGGCGCCCGCGTCGCGGTCGGTGCGCGCCTGCTGTTCGCTGGTCGCCTCGTCGACCGCGCCGTGGCGGTCGAGGCCGACGTGGCAGTGCGCGTCGACGAGACCGGGCAGTGCCCAGCCGTGGACCGTACGGACGTCCCGGGCGCCGGTGGGCCGGTCGAAGGTGATCCGGCCGCCCACCACCCACAGCTCGTCCCTGACGTCCTCGGGGCCCACGAGCACCCGTCCCGTCACCCGCAGCACCGTGTGATCACTCATGGGCAGCACTGTACGAGGCCGTGAGTACCCTCGACCGCGAGGGATTCCCCCTCCGCCGCCACCCCGAAGAGAGCACCGCCGTGACACATCCGCTGCTGGACCTGCCCCCGCTGACCGCCGCGCACTTCGCCTCCGTCGAGCGCCGGGTGGCCGCCCTTCTCGCCACCGGGAACGATGTCGTGCTCACCCAGGGCGAGGCCCTGCTCCCGCTGGAGGGGTGCATCAGGAGCGGCGCCCGGCCCGGCTCGACCGCGCTGAACGTGGTCACGGGCCCCTACGGGCAGACCTTCGGGAACTGGCTGCGGGACTGCGGCGCGACGGTCGTGGACCTGGAGGTGCCGTTCCACACCGCGGTGACCGCCGCCCAGGTGGAGGCGGCGCTCGCCGAGCATCCGGAGATCGACTTCGTCTCGCTGGTGCACGCCGAGGCGGCGACCGGCAACACCAATCCGGTGGCCGCGATCGGTGAGGTGGTCCGGGCGCACGGCGCGCTCTTCATGCTGGACGCCGTCGCCTCGGTGGCCGCCGAGCCGCTGCTGACCGACGCCTGGGGCGTGGACCTGTGCGTGATCGGCGCGCAGAAGGCGATGGGCGGGCCCGCCGGGGTCTCGGCGGTCGCGGTGAGCCCGCGCGCCTGGGAGCGGTTCGCGGCCAATCCGCGGGCGCCCCGGCGCTCGTACCTCTCGCTGCTCGACTGGAAGGAGCGCTGGATCGACGCCGGGCGCGTCGCGCTGCCGCACGCCCCCGCCCAGTTGGAGACGCTGGCGCTGGAGGCGTGTCTGGAGCGGATCGAGACGGAGGGCCTGGCGGCGACGGTCGGGCGGCACGCCGCCGCCGCTGCCGCCACCCGGGCGGGCGCGCTGGCGCTCGGGGGCGGTCTGGGGCCGTTCGTCCACGAGGCGGCGCAGGCCGCTCCGGTCGCCACGACGCTCCGTACCCCCGCCGGGGTGGACGCCACCGAGCTGGTCACGAAGGCGCTGGCCGCCGATCCTTCGCTGCCGCTCGTGGCGGGTGGAGGGGCGCTGGCCGCCGAGATGATCCGGGTGAACCACTACGGGGTGCACGCGACGCCCGAGGCGGTGCGCTCCTCGCTCGCGGCGCTGGGGGCCGTGCTGGCGGGCGCCGGCGTGGCCGTGGACCCGGCGGGGGCCGCCCGGGCCGCCGACGAGGCGTGGGCCCGCACCCGTACGGAGTAGTGCGCGTTCCCGTACGGAGCACACGGGCCCGTACGGGAATTAAGGAAATACTAAATAGGCGATGAATTAACGAATACGGGAAGCTCTTTTATCGCACACAGCTTCCCGTATTCGTCTGCCCGCTTTTCCATGGCCTAAACGCCCGGGTTTCCAAGGTTCCACGGAAGCGATTCCGACCGGTCTCGCGAGCGTTACGGACATGTGACCGACCCCACAAAGACGGCCTATTTGCCTGAATATTTCCGGACATAATACACCTGCATTCGGGGGGTCCGCCACTGCGTCCGCGCCCGCGCGATAACACAGAAGCGCATGGCACCCAACCCCTGCCGAAGATGCATCTTCCTCATTCGCTCGGTAAATTTAATTTCTATGACCGCCGCACAAGCAGACCTTGCAGGCGCCCGAAGCGAATTCAACCGACCCCTGACGATCGACGCACCACGAGTGGAGGACGGGGCCGCGATCTGGCGCATCGCCCGCGACTCCGAGGTCCTGGACCTCAACTCCTCGTACAGCTACCTGCTCTGGTGCCGGGACTTCGCCGCGACCTCTCTCGTCGCGCGCGACGACGGAGGAGCCCCGATCGCCTTCGTCACGGGGTACGTCCGGCCCGAGCGTCCCGAGGCTCTGGTCGTCTGGCAGGTGGCCGTCGACGCGAGCCACCGCGGACGCGGACTCGCCGGCACCCTGCTCGACGAGCTGACCGTCCGGACCGCCGAGGAACTGGGCATCACGGCCATGGAGACCACCGTGACCCCGGACAACACCGCGTCGGACCGTCTGTTCACCACGTTCGCGGCCCGCCACGGCGCGGAGCTGGAGCGCGAGGTCCTCTTCGACGGCGGGCTGTTCCCCGACGGGGTGCACCAGCCCGAGGTGCTGTACCGCATCGGCCCGCTCGCCCCCTGAGCGGGCCCGGCCCCTGCTCCGTGCGCGCGCACGCCGCGCCCACGCCGCACGTACCACCGTGCCCCGCACGTACCACCGTGCCCCGCACGCACCACCGTGCCCGAGCAGGCAGGCCCCCGTACACCACCCCTCGGCGTACGCGCGACGCGCACGCCTCCGCCCCACCCCCACCGGCTGGAGACCCCCATGACCATCACCCCGCCCGCACTCAGCGTCTTCGAGACCATCGAATCCGAGGTACGCAGCTACTGCCGCGGCTGGCCCGCCGTGTTCGACCGCGCGCAGGGCGCCCGGCTGACCGACGAGGACGGCCACAGCTACCTGGACTTCTTCGCCGGTGCCGGCTCACTCAACTACGGGCACAACAACCCGGTGCTGAAACGCGCGCTGATCGACTACATCGAGCGTGACGGCATCACCCACGGCCTCGACATGGCGACAACCGCGAAACGCGCCTTCCTGGAGTCCTTCCAGAACGTGGTGCTCCGGCCGCGCGACCTGCCGTACAAGGTGATGTTCCCCGGCCCCACCGGCACCAACGCGGTCGAGGCCGCCCTCAAGCTGGCCCGCAAGGTGAAGGGCCGCGAGTCGATCGTCTCCTTCACCAACGCCTTCCACGGCATGTCGCTCGGCTCGCTGGCCGTCACCGGCAACGCGTTCAAGCGCGCCGGGGCCGGTATCCCGCTGGTGCACGGCACGCCGATGCCGTTCGACAACTACCTGGACGGTCAGACGCCCGACTTCCTCTGGTTCGAGCGACTGCTGGAGGACCAGGGCTCCGGCCTGAACAAGCCCGCCGCCGTGATCGTCGAGACGATCCAGGGCGAGGGCGGCATCAACGTGGCGCGCCCCGAGTGGCTGCGCGCGCTGGCCGAGCTCTGCCACCGCCAGGACATGCTGCTGATCGTCGACGACATCCAGATGGGCTGCGGCCGTACCGGCGCCTTCTTCTCCTTCGAGGAGGCCGGCATCACACCGGACATCGTCACGCTGTCGAAGTCGATCAGCGGGTACGGACTGCCCATGTCGCTCTGCCTCTTCAGCCCCGAGCTGGACGTCTGGGAGCCCGGTGAGCACAACGGCACCTTCCGGGGCAACAACCCGGCGTTCGTCACCGCCGCCGCCGCGCTGAACACCTACTGGGCCGACGGCCAGATGGAGAAGCAGACCATCGCCCGCGGCGAGCAGATCGAGCGCGCGCTCCACGCGATCCGCGCCGAGTCCACCGGCGACGTGCCCGACATCCGCGGCCGCGGACTGGTCTGGGGCGTCGAGTTCGCCGACAAGACCCGCGCGTCCGCCGTCTGCGCCCGCGCCTTCGAGCTGGGGCTGCTGCTGGAGACCTCGGGCCCGCAGAGCGAGGTCGTGAAGCTGCTCCCGCCGCTCACCATCACCGCCGACGAGCTGGACGAGGGGCTGCGGACGGTGGCCCGCGCGGTCCGCGACACCTCCTGACCCCGTCGGCCCCGGCACACCCCACGAGCCCCCCGCCCGCGGGGGGGGGGGGGGGGCGCCAGCCCCCGCCCGCCCCCGCGCCGCCCGCAGCACACAACACCCATCAGAGCAGGAGAG
>NZ_JBHZDA010000040.1:50053-58988 GCF_042755665.1 Streptomyces sp. NPDC059142 | reverse complement strand
GCCCCGCGCGCGCGGGGGCCCCCTAAACCCCGGCCCCCCCGCCCCCCCCCCCCTGTCGTTAAACCCGGCCCCCCCCCCCCGGCCCGGGTTCGGGCCGGGGCTCAGCCGATCACGCGCGGCAGCCGCAGGCTGAGCAGCGCCGTCAGGACCACCGCCCCGAGCTGCACCAGCAGCGTCACCGCCAGCGCGTCCCGCATCCCCACCGAGGACGCCAGCGTCAGGAAGAGCGAGCCCAGCGTCGCCACCCCCAGCGCCAGCGCGGACTGCTGGGTCGTCACCAGCACCCCACTGCCCACCCCGGCCCGTTCCGACGGTACGTCCGAGAGCACGATCCGGATGATCACCGGGAGCTGGAGTCCCTGGCCGAGGCCGGCCAGCGCGATCCCCGGCAGCAGTTCCGCCGTGCCGATCGCGGGCCAGCCGCCCCGAACGGTGAGCACCAGCAGCGCCACCCCCACCGCCTGGAGCACCGCGCCGGCCGTGACGACGAGGCTGCCGTACCGCCGGATCAGCCGCGGCCCCGCCAGCGACGCCCCGAAGAACGCCACCGCCATGGGCACCAGCGCCACCCCGGCGGCCACCGTCCCCATCCCCAGCCCCTGCTGGAGCGCGACGGCGATCACGAACATGAAGCCGCCGAAGCCGATCGAGAACGGCACGATCAGCGCGAGCCCGCGCCGTACCGACACCAGGGCGAAGAGGCTCGGCGGCACCAGCGGCGTACGCCCCCGCCGGTCCGCCCGCCGCTCCACGCGCAGGAAGACGTACGCCACCACCGGGAAGGCGGCCAGCGACACCCAGGTCCACACGGGCCAGCCGGCCGCCCGGCCCTCGGTGAGCGGCGCCAGCAGCGTCACCAGGGAGAGCGCCAGCAGCAGTGTCCCCGGCACGTCGACGGGCGCGGGCCGCTGCGAGCGGGTCTCCGGCACCGAACGGAACGCCAGCACCAGGCCCGCCAGCGCGACCGGCACGTTCACCAGGAAGATCGCCCGCCAGCCGGTGCCCGCCAGATCGGCGGCGACGAGCACACCGCCGAGGATCTGGCCCACCACCATCGACAGCCCCGCGGTCGCCCCGTACAGGCTCAGCGCCCTGGCCCGGCGCGGACCGGTGGTCGAGGCGTGGATCGTGGCCAGCACCTGCGGCAGCATCAGCGCCGCCGCCGCGCCCTGCGCGACCCGCGCCCCGACCAGCGTCCCGGCGGTCGGCGCGAGCCCACACGCCAGCGAGGTGAGGCCGAAGGCCGCCATTCCGGCGAGGAAGAGCCGCCGTCTGCCGAACATGTCCCCGAGCCGGCCGCCGAGGACGAGGAGCACGGCGTACGAGAGCCCGTACCCGGCGACGACCAGCTCCAGCAGCGCGGGACCGGCCGCCAGATCGCGGTCGATGGTCGGCAGGGCGACATTGACGATGAAGAAGTCGATCAGGGGCAGCGCCGCTCCGAGGAGCACGGTGAACAGCCCCAGCGGTCCGAGGACGGAGCCGTGATCGCGTACGACGGGTGCCACCGCGCCGGCCGGGGTGGTGCCGGTGGCGGTGGACGGGGTCGGGAGGGAGACGGATGATCTGTTCACCTCACCGAGAGTGCTCCCCTTCCGAGCCTGGTACCAGAGTCTCCTTATCCTGGTACCGGTACTACCTGGCAACGGGATGGGCCGTGCGGCACCCTGGAACCATGAACACCCTCGCGCAGACCGCGGCGACCGGACAGGCGACCGACATCCGGCGGCACGAACTCGCCGGATTCCTGCGCAGCCGCCGGGAACGCATCACCCCCGAGCAGGTCGGACTCGACCGGGGGCCCCGGCGCCGTACGCCGGGACTGCGCCGCGAGGAGGTCGCCCAGCTCTCCGCCGTCGGCGTCACGTGGTACACGTGGATCGAGCAGGCCAG
Source organism: Streptomyces sp. NPDC059142 (assembly GCF_042755665.1). Taxonomy (NCBI): domain Bacteria; kingdom Bacillati; phylum Actinomycetota; class Actinomycetes; order Kitasatosporales; family Streptomycetaceae; genus Streptomyces; species Streptomyces sp. NPDC059142. The sequence goes on along the minus strand of NZ_JBHZDA010000040.1, from coordinate 57,095 downwards.
GTCCATCCAGGTCTCCGCCCAGGTCCTGGACGCCCTCGCCCGCGCGCTCCTCCTCGACGCCGGTGAGCGCGCGCACCTCTTCTCGCTCGCCGGTGTGGTCGACCCCGCCCCCGGGACGCCCTGCCCGACCATCACCCCCGCCCTGCGGGAGATGCTGGCGCGGCTCGACCCCTTCCCGGCGTGCGTGCAGAACAGCCGGTACGACATCCTCGCGTACAACCGGGCCTACGGCGTGCTCATGTGCGACCTGGACGCCGTGCCGCCCGAGGACCGCAACTGCATCCTGCTCGCCTTCACCAACGACGAGTGGCGCGCGTCGCTCGCCAACCGGGACGAGACCGTCCGGATCATGGCGGCCAAGTTCCGGGCCGCGATGGCCGAGCACCTCGCGGAGCCGCCGTGGAAGACGCTGCTGGGGCGGCTGCGCGCGGCCTCGCCCGAGTTCCGGGAGATCTGGGAGCGGCACGAGGTGGTGGCCCCGGTGGGCGACCGGACCAAGCGGTTCGTCAACGCGCGCGTCGGCCGGCTCGACCTGGAGCACACCAACCTCTGGCTCGGCCCCGCCTCGGGGTCCCGGCTGGTCACCTACGTACCCGTGGACGAGGAGTCCCGGCAGCGGCTGGAGAGGCTGGTACGCACCACGGAGGCGGCCCCCGGGGCGGCCACGGGCGCGCGGGAGGCTCAGGTGTCGGCCCGGGTGTCCGCGGGCGTCTGAGCCCCGGACTTCGCCAGGCCCACCGGGGAGGGCTCGGCCTCCAGCAGCCGCGCCGTGCGCAGCGCCGTCCCGCGCGCCCACGCGCCGCTGGTCAGCGCGCCCACCAGCAGGACGCAGAGCCCGCACGCGGTGATGATCCACCACGCGGTGCCGCTCACCTCGTCGAACCCGGTACGGTACGCGGCCGATCCGGCACCGCCCGCCCCGCTCACGGCCACCCCGCCCGCCAGGACCGCGCCGATCACCGCGACCCCCAGCGTCTGGCCGATCTGACGGCTCGTGGAGGCGACGGCCGCCGCCACGCCCGCCTGGGCGCGCGGCATCCCGGAGACGGCGGTGTTGGTGATGGGGGCGTTGAGCATGCCGAAGCCCAGCCCGAAGAGCACGTACCCGGTGAACATCAGCCCGGTCGTCGCCTCGGCGTCCAGGGTGGCGAAGAGCAGGCCGCTCGCCGTCATCGCCGCACCCGCGACCAGCAGGGACAGCCGGGGTCCCCGGCTCCCGACCAGCCGGCCCGACAGCGGGGCGCAGAGGAAGGTCAGGGCCGCCATGGGCAGCATGTACAGGCCCGCGTGGAGGGCGGAGAGCCCGCGCACGTTCTGGAGGTAGAGCGTGTTCAGGAAGAGGAAGCCGCCCAGCGCCGCGAAGCCGCACACGGCGATCACGGTCGCCCCGCTGAACGGCGCGCTGTGGAAGAACCGCAGGTCGATCAGGGGTTCGGCGCGCCTCGGCTCGTACAGGACGAGCCCCACGAGACAGAGCGCGGAGAAGGCGGCGAACGACACGATCAGCGGCGAGGTCCACCCCTTCGCGGGCGCCTCGATGATCGCGTACGTCAGCGCCCCGAGGACGCCGATGACCAGGAGCTGCCCCACCGGGTCGGGGCGGCGCGGCTTCGGCGCACGGGATTCCGGGACGTACCGCCAGGTCAGCAGGAGGGCCGCCAGCCCGATCGGCAGATTGATCCAGAAGATCGACCGCCAGCCGACCGAGTCCACCAGCACCCCGCCGACCAGCGGTCCCGCCGCCATCGAGATGCCCACGACGGCGCCCCAGACGCCGATGGCGCGGGCGCGCTCACGCGGTCCCGTGAAGGTGTTGGTGATGATCGACATCGCGACCGGGTTGAGCATCGAGCCGCCGACGGCCTGCACCATGCGGAAGACCACGAGCGAGGTGAGGTTCGGGGCGAGCGAGCAGAGCGCCGAGCCGAGCGTGAAGAGGACGAGACCGGTCTGGAAGACCCGTCGGCGGCCGATCCGGTCGGCGGTGGAGCCCGAGAGCATCAGCAGCGAGGCGAGGACGAGGGTGTACGCGTCGATCGTCCACTGCATCCCGGAGACCGAGGCGTGGAGCTCGCGCTGCATGGAGGGGAGGGCGACATTGAGGACGGTGTTGTCCAGGCTGACGATCAGAAGACTCATGCAACATATCGACAGCACCAGCATTTTCCGCCGGGGACTCAGCTCGGGCATACCTCGATGGTACGACTGAGTAGTACGGCTAACTAATGAATGTCCGCGTGCGCGACAATGGCCGGATGACCGCTCCACTCGCCATCGGCCCGTACCCCGTGACCCCGCCCGTCGTGCTCGCACCGATGGCCGGAATCACCAATGCCCCCTTCCGCACGCTCTGCCGGGAGTTCAGCGGGGGGAAGGGGCTGTTCGTCAGCGAGATGATCACGACCCGGGCCCTGGTCGAGCGCAACGAGAAGACCATGCAGCTCATCCACTTCGACGCGACCGAGACACCGCGCTCGATCCAGCTCTACGGGGTGGATCCGGTCACCGTCGGCAAGGCCGTGCGCATGATCGTGGACGAGGACCTGGCCGACCACATCGACCTCAACTTCGGCTGCCCGGTGCCCAAGGTGACCCGCAGGGGCGGCGGCTCCGCCCTGCCGTACAAGCGGCCGCTGCTCCGCGCGATCCTGCGCGAGGCCGTCTCCAACGCGGGCGACCTGCCCGTCACGATGAAGATGCGCAAGGGCATCGACGACTCCCATCTCACCTGCATGGACGCCGGGCGGATCGCCGTCGACGAGGGCGTGACGGCCATCGCGCTGCACGGCAGGACCGCCGCGCAGCACTACGGCGGCACCGCCGACTGGGAGGCGATCGCGCGGCTCAAGGAGCATGTGCCGGAGATCCCGGTGCTCGGCAACGGCGACATCTGGTCGGCCGGGGACGCGCTGCGCATGATGCGCGAGACCGGCTGCGACGGGGTGGTCGTGGGGCGGGGCTGTCTGGGGCGGCCGTGGCTCTTCGGCGACCTGGTGGCCGCCTTCGAGGGGACGGGGGAGGTCGCGGCGCCGACGCTGCGCGAGGTGGGGACCGTCATGCGGCGCCATGCGCAGCTCCTGGGGGAGTGGATCGGCGACGAGGCGCGCGGGGTGATCGACTTCCGTAAGCACGTGGCCTGGTACCTGAAGGGCTTCTCGGTCGGCTCGCAGCTCCGCAAGCAGCTCGCGATCACCTCGTCGCTCGCGGAACTGGACGAGCTGATGGCCGGGCTCGACCTGGACCAGCCGTGGCCGGAGGGCGCGGACGGGCCGCGCGGGCGGACCTCGGGGAACAACCGGGTCGTCCTGCCGGACGGCTGGCTGAAGGACCCGTACGACTGCGCGGGCATCGGCGCGGACGCGGAGCTGGACACCTCCGGCGGCTGAGCGCGCGGGGCCCGCGTGGGGGTGGCGCACGGGGGTGACGGCCGGTGCGTTATGGAAACGTGATGTTCCGGTCCTCCGGTGATCACACAGTCACAGCAGCGTTCGTCTTTCTCCGATTCTCCGACGAGAAGGACGGGCAGCTCCGATGCGCAGACCCAGCAGTTCCCCCGGCTACCGGACGGGTGCCGTCGCCGTCGCGGTGGCGCTCGCCGCCGGCCTCGCGACCACGGCCGGCGCCGCGACCCCCACGGCACCGGGAACCTCCGCCGGTGCCCAGGGCTTACAGCGCGACTCCGCGTCCCGCGCCGCCACGGTCACCCTGATCACCGGTGACCGGGTCGACATCGACGACCACGGCAATGTCACCCAGGTACGTCCCGCCGAGGGCCGCGAGCACCTGCGGATGTCGGTGTACCGCGAGAACGGCCGGACGTACGCGATCCCCACCGACGCCCTGCGGCTCGTCGGCCAGGGCACCGTGGACCGGCGGCTGTTCGACCTGACCGGCCTGGTCGAGGCCGGGTACGACGACGCCCGGCGGAACACGCTCCCGCTGATCGTCTCGTACAAGAAGGCGGGCGCCGGTACGGCGAAGTCACGCGTCGCCGCCTCGGGCGCGAAGGCCGGGCGCAGCCTCCCCGCCGTCGACGGCCAGGCCCTCTCGGCGGCCAAGGACGGCACCGACGGCGTCTGGCGGGCGCTGACCGCCGACGCGGGCAGGGCGGAGGCCCGTACCGCGGCCTCCGGCATCGGCCGCGTCTGGCTCGACGGCAAGCGCAAGGTGAACCTGGACAAGAGCGTCCCGCAGATCGGCGCGCCCACCGCCTGGGAGGCCGGCTACGAGGGCGACGGGGTCAAGGTCGCCGTCATCGACACCGGCGTCGACCAGACCCACCCGGACCTCGCGGGCGTGGAGGTCGAGGAGAAGAACTTCTCCTCCTCCGCCGACGCCGTGGACCGCGCCGGACACGGCACCCACGTCGCCTCGACCATCGCCGGCAGCGGCGCCAGGTCGGGCGGCGTGTACAAGGGCGTCGCGCCCAAGGCGCGGATCCTGGACGCCAAGGTCTTCGACGACGACGGGTACGGCTCCGACTCGGCCATCGTCGGCGCGATGCAGTGGGCGGCCGACCAGGGCGCCAAGGTCGCGAACATGAGCCTCGGTGGGTACGACCAGCCGGAGATCGACCCGCTGGAGGAGGCCGTCGACTCGCTCTCCGAGAGCAGCGGCATCCTCTTCGTCGTCTCGGCGGGCAACGCGGGACCCGGCGAGGGCACCATCGGATCGCCCGGCAGCGCGGCGGCGGCCCTCACGGTCGGGGCGGTGGACCACAAGGACGCCCTCGCCGACTTCTCCTCGGTGGGACCGACCGCCGACGGATCGCTGAAGCCGGACATCACCGCGCCCGGCGTGGACATCGTCGCGGCGAAGGCGACCGCGGGCACCCTCGGCTCCCAGGCGGGCGACGGCTACGTCTCCATGAGCGGTACGTCGATGGCGGCGCCGCATGTCGCCGGAGCCGCCGCGATCCTCGCGCAGCGGCACCCGGACTGGAGCGGCGAGCGGCTCAAGCGGGCCCTCACCGCCTCGGCCCTCCCCGCCGAGGGGCTGACGGCGTTCCAGCAGGGCGCGGGCCGTACCGACGTGGCGAAGGCGATCACCCAGACCGTCGTCACCGAGGAGACCTCGATCGGGTTCGGCGTCCAGCGCTGGTCGCCGGAGGGCACGGGACCGGTCACCAAGGAGGTGACGTACCGCAACGAGGGGACCGAGGCCGTCACCCTCGACGTGGCGGCGGAGGCCGTCGGACCCGAGGGGAAGCCCGCGCCCGAGGGGCTGGCCACGACCGACACGGGGCGCGTCACCGTTCCCGCCGGCGGCACGGCGAAGGTCGCGCTGACGCTGGACACCCGGGTCGGCGACGAGTACGGCGCCTTCTCCGGCGCGGTGGTGGCCAAGGAGGCCGGAGCGGCGAAGGCCACCGGCCAGAGCCTGCGCACGGCCTTCGGCGTGATCCGCGAGGAGGAGTCGTACGACGTCACGGTGGACCTGCTGAACCGGGACGGTGAACCGGCCGAGGCGAACGTCACCCTCGTCGACCGCGCCACCGGCGAGCGGTCCGGGCAGTGGACCGGCGACGGCAAGCTCACGGTCCGTCTGCCCAAGGGCGACTACCTCGTGGACGCGCCGATCATCACCCCGCGGGGCGACGGGGACACCGAGCTGTCCGAGCTGGTCCAGCAGAAGCTGAGCGTCACCGGGAACACGCGTGTCGTCTTCGACGCGCGGGACGCCGAGCCGCTCGACGTCACGGGCCCCGTGGCCGCCGAGCCGGTCCAGGCGTCGTTGTCCTGGAGCCTCGGCACGGGCAGGGGCACCTTCGGCCTCTTCTACATGAGCTCGCTGGAGGGCGTCTCGACCGGCTCGGTCGGCGGGACGGTGCCGGGCAAGGAGTTCCAGGCCCAGGTCGGCACCATCCTGGCGGCCGGCGGGGACACGTACGGCCTGCTCTACACACGTGACGGCAGCATGTACGACGGCTTCACGCACCGGGCGGCCACGAGCGAACTCGCCGAGATCGAGGCGCGGGTGGGCTCCTCGGCGCCGGGCAAGGAGGGATCGGTCCACCCCATGTGGTCCAACGACTCCATCGGGGTCGGCGGACCGGGCGACAACGTCGCCCTCCCGAACACCTCGAAGCACTACGTCACCACGCCGCCCGGCTACCGCTGGTCCTTCGGCATGGGGCAGGCGTCCGCCGACGTTCCCTTCGAGGGCGAGTACGAGGTCCTCTACGACCGGGACGCGGCCCGGAGGTACGAGGCGGGCCGGAAGTACGGCGTCACCCTCAACGTCGGTGTCTTCGCCCCGGACGCCCGCGCCGGTGACCTCGCCCGCGTCCAGGACTTCGCCGTCGTCTGCCAGCCGCTGTTCACCGACACCTCGGGGCGCGGCGGCCACACGGCGCTCGCCGAGGTGAAGACACGGGTGACGATCGACGGAGAGATGTTCCAGGAGGGGGACGACCCCTGCGTCCCGATGTCCGGGCTGCCGGCCAAGTCGTCCGCGTACACGGTGAGCATCGAGGCGTCGCGCAAGCCCGAGGTCGCCCGGGTCTCCACCCGGGTCAGCGCCGAGTGGACGTTCACCTCCGCCTCGCCCGGGAACACGGTGACCGCCCTGCCGCTGTCCACCCTCGGCTTCGCCCCGGAGCTGACCCCGGCCAGCACCGCCGAGGCGGGCACGTCCCTGCGGGTCCCGCTCGTCGTCCAGGGCAACGCGGCCACGAAGGGCGTCGGCTCCCTGACGGTCGAGGCGTCCTACGACGGCGGCGCCACCTGGCGCACGGCGCCCGTCACCACCGAGAACGGTGAGCGCGGCGTCACGCTGGACCACCCCGCGTCGGCCACCTCGGTCTCGCTCAGGGGCGCGCTGAAGGACACCGAGGGCAACGGGTACGAGGTGACGGTCACGGACGCGTACCTGCTGACGCCGCACACCTCCTGACACCTTCTCGGCACCACCCGCACCACCCGCACCACCCGCACTACCCGTGGCCCCCCGGCCCACCCCGCGCCGGGGGGGCAACCGCACGGGTGGGGGGTAATAAAAAAAAACAAACCACACCAGCATAAAAAAAAAGGGGGTTGGGGTG
>NZ_JBHZDA010000040.1:26425-50043 GCF_042755665.1 Streptomyces sp. NPDC059142 | reverse complement strand
ATCGTGCTGCCCCCCCACACCTCCCGACCGCTACGCGGCCCCCCGCGCCCCCCCCCCCCCAGCGCCCCCGCCCGGGCCCCCGCTCCGCCGCGCGGCGGGGGGCACATCCGGCGTGCGCGTCCGTCACGCCCGGCCGGGGCGGTCGGTCACGTCCGGGCCCGCGTGCCGCTCCAGGGGTGTCGCCGCCGCCGAGTTGCTGACGCTGAACACGACGCTGCCCGCCGGATAGCGGTCGTCGGTCCACTCGATGGCCCGGCCCGCCGCCGTGTTCGTCAGATGGCGCTGGCGCAGCAGCGGGCTGCCGCGCCGTACCCGGAGCAGCCGGGCGTCCTCGCTGCCCGCCGCGACCGCGTCGATGAGGTGGTCGCCGTAGTGCGCGACGACACCGGCCCGCTCCGCGAGACTGTCCATGATCGACACGCAGTCGACGGGCAGCGCCAGGACGACCGGGGCGACCCACGGGGCGTACGCCGTGCGCTCCACCATCGCGGGCTCGCCGTCGAGCCGGCGCAGCCGGACCACGTACAGCACCGCGCTGCCGGGGTCGATCCCGAGCCGGGAGGTCTCCTCCGCCGTGCCGGGCCGTTCCGTGCGGCTCAGGATGCGGCTGGAGAGGTCGAGCCCCATCGTCCCGGCCCACTGGGCGAAGCTGTTGAGCTGCGCGAAGCTGTGGCGCCGCTCCTGGCGCAGTACGACCCGGCGCGCCCCCTGCCGGGAGCCGATCAGCCCCTCCGAGGCGAGCAGGCCCACGGCCTGCCGTACCGTGCCGCGCGAGACCGACCAGCGGGCCGCGAGATCGCTCTCCGACGGGAGCCGCGCGCCGACCGGGTGGACGCCGTCCGCGATCGACCGGCGCAGCGCCTCCGCGATCTCCAGATAGCGCGTACCGCTCACGCCCCGCCCCTCTCCGTCCGGCCCTGCCTGTGTACAGGTGCGCCACCTGACCGGCGCGTGGGCCTTCACTCTAACCACCCGTGGACGCGGACCGTGCGTCCCCCGTCATGGAGTGCGATCGGATGAACTGTCCCTTCTGCCGGGGCTCTGGTCTTCCTCTCTTCGTGGGGACGCGGACGTCGGGCGTTCACCCGCCGGATGTCTGAGCCGGGCGAACTGATGCCGGCTTGTATGAACAAGTCGCCACCCACTTCGCTCCGGGAGACACCGCGTGACCCGATCCGGCCTCCGCGCCCCCAGCAGACTCATCTCCGCCCTGGCCCTCGGCACGGCGGCCCTCACCGGGCTCACCGCGTGCGGTGCGGCGCCCGACGGCGGCGCCTCGGACAAGGCGGCCACCGCCACCTCCGCCGCCGACTTCGGTTCCATGAAGGACCTCGTCGCGGCGGCCGAGAAGGAGGGCACGCTCAACGCCATCGCGCTGCCGCCGGACTGGGCCAACTACGGCGAGGTCATCAAGGCGTTCGAGGCCAAGTACAAGATCAAGGTCAGCAGCGAGAACCCGGACGCCTCCAGTTCCGACGAGATCTCCGCCGTCAAGTCGCGCAAGGGCCAGAAGCGCGCCCCCGACGTCCTCGACCTCGGGATCGCCTTCGCCCGCAGCGGCGCCGCCGAGAAGCTGTTCGCCCCGTACAAGGTCGAGGCGTGGGACAAGATCCCCGCGACGCAGAAGGAGAAGGACGGCCTCTGGTTCAACGACTACGGCGGCTACGTCTCGATCGGCTGCGACGCCTCCCGCGTCAAGAACTGCCCCACCACCTTCGCCGATCTCCTCAAGCCCGAGTACAAGGGCAAGGTCGCCCTCAACGGCAACCCCACCAAGGCCGGTTCGGCCTTCGGCGGCGTGTACGCGGCCTCCCTCGCCAACAAGGGGTCCTTCGGGGACATCCAGCCCGGTATCGACTTCTTCGGCAAGCTGAAGAAGAGCGGCAACTTCATCCCCGTCGAGTCCACCCCGGCCACGGTCGAGAAGGGCGAGACCCCGATCAGCATCGACTGGGACTACCTCAACGCCGGTTACGCCGACCAGTTCAAGGGCAAGGGCGTCGACTGGAAGGTCGCCGTACCGAGCGACGGCGTCTACGCGCAGTACTACTCGCAGGCCATCAACAAGGACGCGCCGCACCCGGCCGCCGCCCGCCTGTGGATGGAGTTCCTGTACAGCGCCGAGGGCCAGAACCTGTGGCTGAAGGGGTACGCGCGCCCCGTACTGCTGCCCACGATGACCTCCGACGGCACCGCCGACAAGACCTTCGTCGCCAAGCTGCCCGAGGTCGGGGGCGTCCCGTCGTTCCCCTCCGCCGAGGAGCTGGACAAGGCCAACGCGACCCTCGCCGAGAACTGGGACAAGGCCGTCTCCTGATGACAGGCCCTCTCCCCGCCCAGGCCCCCGCCACCGGCGAGGCGGCCCCCGACGGCACGGCGTCCGCCGGGGCCGAGGGGGCCGCCCGCCGCGGACGGCGGGCGTCACGCGCCTGGCTCGGCGCCCTCCCGCTCCTCGTCTTCGCCGCCGTCGCCTTCGGACTGCCCGTCGGCGCCCTGCTGTACGGGGCCGTCACCCGCGCCGACGCGGCCACCGGCGCCACCGCCCTCACCGGCGAGCATCTGCGGCGCTCCCTCCAGGGCCCGTACCTCACCTCGCTGGCCGGCAGCGTCGAACTCTCCGCGCTGACCGCCGTGATCGGCACCCTCCTCGGGGCGCTGGTCGCGCAGGCCGTCGTCACCTCGCGCGGCGGCGCCCTGCGCAGCGCCGTCCTCACCGCGTCCGGGGTGCTCGCCAACTTCGGCGGCATCCCGCTCGCCTTCGCGTTCGTCGCCACGCTCGGCATCTCCGGGGTGGTGACCCGGCTCGGCCGGCTCGACAGCGCCGGCTGGAACCTCTACTCCTTCACCGGACTCGCCGTCATCTACCTCTACTTCCTCGTCCCGCTGATGGTGCTGGTCACCCTCCCCGCGCTGGACGGGCTGCGCCCGCAGTGGCGGGAGGCCGCGCAGAACGCGGGCGCCACCACCTGGCAGTTCTGGCGCCATGTCGGGGTCCCGGTCCTCGCGCCCTCGCTGCTCGGCGGGTTCGTGCTGCTCTTCGGCAGCGCCTTCGCCGCGCACGCCACCGCCGCGGCCCTGGTGGGCGGCTCCGTACCGCTGGTCACCCTGAAGATCGCGGACGCGCTCTCCGGGAACGTCCTGGTCGGTCAGGAGAACGTGGCGCTCGCGCTGAGCCTCGACATGATCGTGATCGCCGGACTGGTGATGGCGGTCTACCTGCCCCTCCAGCGACGGAGCACCCGATGGCTGCACTGACCCCCACCGCCGCCCCCGCGCGGACCCCGCACGCCCCGCCGACGCCGGGGCGGGGCGGGGCCGTACGCGGCCGGCGCCGCCCGCGGGTCTGGCGCGGCGCCGTACTGACCCTGGCCGGGTGCTACTTCCTCGTGCCGCTGCTCTCCTCGTTCGTCTTCACCGTCCATGTCCCGGGACGGGGCGTCACGTTCGCCGCGTACACCGGGATCCTGGCCGCCGACGGCTTCACGCGGAGCCTGCTGCTCTCGCTCGGGCTCGCCGCCGCGACCATCGTGCTCGCCCTGCTGCTGGTGGTGCCCGCGCTGGTGGCGGTACGGCTCGGGGCGCCCCGGCTGCGGCCCCTCGTCGAGGTCGTCTGCATGGTGCCGCTGGTGGTGCCGCCGATCGCGCTGGTCACCGGGGTCACCACGGTGCTGCGCTGGGGGCCCGACCATCTCTCCCGTACGCCGCTCTACCAGACCTTCCTCGCCGTGCAGAACGAGTCCTTCCCGCTCGTCCTGGTCCTCGCCTACACGGTGCTCGCGCTGCCGTTCGTCCACCGCTCGCTCGACGCGGGGCTGCGCGCCGTGGACGTCACCACGCTGGTGGAGGCCGCCCGTAACTGCGGTGCGAGCAGGCCGTACGTGCTGTGGCGCGTCATCCTGCCCAATCTGCGCTCCTCGCTGGCCGGTGCCTCCTTCCTGACCCTGGCGCTGGTCCTGGGGGAGTACACCATCGCCTCGCTGCTCGGCTTCCGGCCGTTCGCGGTGTGGATCGTCGCCGTCTCGGGCTCCGAGGCCCGGATGTCGGTGGCGGTGTCACTGCTCAGCCTGCTGATCACCTGGGCGCTGCTGCTGGCGCTCTCCCGGGCCGGCGCGCGCGCCTCGGCCGCGACCCCCGCGCCGTCGCCCGCCCCGTCCCCCGCCCCAGAGAAGGAGTAGACCCCATGTCCCCCACCTCGGTGGTCACCGCCGGGCAGCCGGCGGAGCGTACGGGCGCGCCCGGCGCCCGCGTCGAATTCCGCGGCCTGCGACGGGCGTTCGGCCCCACCGTCGCCCTCGACGGACTCGACCTCACCGCCGGGCCCGGCGAACTCCTCGCCCTGCTCGGCCCCTCCGGGTGCGGCAAGACCACCGCGCTGCGCGTCCTCGCGGGCTTCGAACACCCGGACGCGGGCGAGGTGCTGGTGGACGGCGAGGACATCACCCGCGTCCCGGCCAACCGGCGTGACGCCGGCATGGTCTTCCAGTCGTACAGCCTCTTCCCGCACCTCAACGCCCGCGACAACGTCGCCTTCGGGCTGCGTGTGCGCAAGGTCTCCGCCGCCGGACGGCGCACCCGCGCGGCCGAACTCCTCGATCTGGTCGGCCTGCCCGAGCACGGCGACCGCTTTCCGCACCAGATGTCCGGCGGCCAGCAGCAGCGGGTCGCGCTCGCCCGCGCGTTGGCGCTGCGCCCGCGCGTCCTGCTGCTGGACGAACCGCTCTCGGCGCTCGACGCCAAGGTGCGGCTCACGCTGCGCGAGGAGATCCGGCGGCTCCAGCTCTCGCTGGGCATCACCACCGTCTTCGTCACCCACGACCAGGAGGAGGCGCTCTCCCTGGCCGACCGGGTGGCCGTGCTCAACGCGGGCCGCCTCGAACAGTGCGCGCCGCCCGCCGAGCTGTACGAGCGGCCCGCCACGGCCTTCGTCGCCGAGTTCGTCGGCACGATGAACCGGCTGCCGGGGCGGCTGCGCGGCGACGGCGCCGTCGAGACCGCGGGCGTCGTCCTGCCCGTGGACGGCGAGGCCCCGCTGGGCGGGGCGGCCGAGGTGGAGGTGCTGATACGGCCCGAGAACATCACCGCCACCGCCGACCCGGAGGGCACCGCCACGGTCGTCTCCACCTCCTTCCTCGGCTCGGTCACCCGTGTCCTGCTCGACCTGCCCGGCGGCACCTCCGTCCACGCGGACGTGGCGTCGCGGGACGCCGGTGGCTTCGCGCCGGGGGTACGCGCCCGGGTCGAACCGGCGCGCCGCCCGGTGCTGGTGGTACCGGCGCGCGGTGAGCGCGCGTGACGGCGCCCGCCGCCGTCCTCTTCGACATGGACGGCACCCTCGTGGACACGGAGGTGCTGTGGTGGGAGGCGGCCGAGGAGATCGCCGCCTCGCTCGGCCACCGGCTCACCGGCGCGGACGCGCCGGAGGTCGTCGGCCGGGCCGTCGCCGACACCACCGCTCATCTGATCCGGGTCACGGGGACACCGGACCCCGCGGCCCCGGGGCGCGTCGCCGCCGAGCTGACCGGGGCGTTCCTCCGGCGGGTGCAGGCGGGCGCGCCGCCCCGGCCCGGCGTCCGCCGGCTGCTGGCCGAGCTGGAGACCGCGGGGGTGCCCTTCGCGCTGGTGAGCGCGTCGCCGCGGACGGTCGTGGACGCGGTGGTCGGGGGCTCGCTGGCCGGGGTCCCGTTCGCGTTCACCCTCTCGGCCGACGACACCGTACGGACCAAGCCGCACCCCGATCCCTACCGGGCGGCGGCCGACCGGTTCGGACTCGGCCCCGGAGCGTGTGTCGCGGTGGAGGACTCGCCGGACGGCACCGCCTCCGCCCACGCGGCGGGGTGCGCGGTGCTGGTGGTGCCCTCGGCGCTGCCGGTGCCCGAGGCGGCCGGGCGGTCCTTCGCGGGGAGCCTGGAGGACGTCGATCTCGGGGTGCTGTGCACGGTGCTGAGCGCGGCGCGCCCGGGAGGCGCGTCGAGGGCGTGATTCTCGCCACGTTTGATGATGGAGAAGCTCAGATGAGCGGATCTTGCGTGGCTGTACCTCTGGAAAGGGTGGCACGGCGTGCCACCCTTTCCGTCTTCAAGAAGTGAACTCAGACGTCGATGTCACTGCTCATATGAGCGCGAGAAGTCATGTCCGGGTCATGCCCGCTTCGAGGCGTGAAGGAGCGCCGCGCGCCCCGTCGCCGCCGGGGCGCTTTCGATCCGGTGGCGGACGGGCGGTTAAGGCCGTATGACAGTTAAGTGGCCGTACCCAGGCACCTTCGATCTGGGTATGTTCCTCGCCAGCCAGGTCAGCCACCGCGTCGTCGAGGAGTCGAGACCGTGCCGGAAAACAGTGATTCCCACGTAGCCATCTCCCAGGGGAACTCCGGGAAGACCTCCGACCAGCAGACCAAGTACGTCTACGACTTCACCGAGGGCAACAAAGACCTGAAGCATCTCCTCGGCGGCAAGGGCGCCAACCTCGCCGAGATGACCAACCTCGGGCTGCCCGTCCCGCCCGGCTTCACCATCACCACGGAAGCCTGCAACATCTACCTCGACAGCGGTACGGAACCGGCCGCCCTGCGCGACGAGGTCGGCGCCCATCTCGACGCCCTCGAAGCCCGGATGGGCAAGCGGCTCGGCCAGGCCGACGACCCGCTCCTCGTCTCGGTGCGCTCCGGCGCCAAGTTCTCCATGCCCGGCATGATGGACACCGTCCTCAACGTCGGCCTCTCCGACGCCTCGGTCGCCGGGCTCGCCGCGCAGGCGGGCGACGAGCGCTTCGCCTGGGACTCGTACCGCAGGCTCATCCAGATGTTCGGCAGGACCGTGCTCGGTGTCGACGGCGAGCTCTTCGAGGACGCGCTGGAGGAGGCCAAGCAGGCCCGGCAGGCGGCCACCGACGTCGACCTGCCCGTGGCCGACCTGAAGAAGCTGGTCACGTACTTCAAGAAGATCGTCTCTCGCGAGGCGGGCCGCGACTTCCCGCAGGACCCCCGCGAGCAGATGGATCTCGCGATCCGCTCGGTCTTCGAGTCCTGGAACACCGACCGCGCCAAGCTCTACCGCCGCCAGGAGCGCATCCCCGGCGACCTCGGCACCGCCGTCACCATCTGCTCCATGGTCTTCGGGAACCTGGGCCCCGACTCGGGCACCGGCGTCGCCTTCACCCGCGACCCGGCCGGCGGCCACCAGGGCGTCTACGGCGACTACCTCCAGAACGCGCAGGGCGAGGACGTCGTCGCGGGCATCCGCAACACCGTCCCCCTCGCCGAACTCGCCACCATCGACAAGAAGTCGTACGACCGGCTCCTGGCCATCATGGAGACCCTGGAGACCCACTACCGGGACCTGTGCGACATCGAGTTCACCATCGAGCGCGGCCAGTTGTGGATGCTCCAGACCCGCGTCGGCAAGCGCACCGCGGGCGCCGCCTTCCGGATCGCCACCCAACTCGTGGACCAGGGGCTGATCGACGAGGCCGAGGCGCTCCAGCGCGTCAACGGCGCCCAGCTCGCACAGCTCATGTTCCCCCGCTTCGACGAGGACGCCAAGCGCGAGCTGCTGGGCCGGGGCATCGCCGCCTCGCCCGGCGCCGCCGTCGGCAAGGCGGTCTTCGACTCGTACACCGCCATCAAGTGGTCGCGCTCCGGCGAGAAGGTCATCCTCATCCGCCGCGAGACCAACCCCGACGACCTCGAAGGCATGATCGCCGCCGAGGGGATCCTCACCTCGCGCGGCGGCAAGACCTCGCACGCCGCCGTCGTCGCCCGCGGCATGGGCAAGACCTGTGTCTGCGGCGCCGAGGAGCTGGAGGTCGACACCAAGGCGCGCCGGCTGACCGCGGGCTCCACGGTCATCGAGGAGGGCGACGTCGTCTCCATCGACGGCTCGACCGGCAAGGTCTACCTCGGCGAGGTCCCCGTCGTGCCGTCGCCCGTCGTGGAGTACTTCGAGGGCCGGATGCACGCGGGCGCCGACGACGCCGACGAGCTGGTCGAGGCCGTCCACCGGATCATGGCGTACGCGGACCGCCGCCGCCGGCTGCGCGTGCGCGCCAACGCCGACAACGCCGAGGACGCCCTGCGCGCCCGCCGCTTCGGCGCCCAGGGCATCGGGCTCTGCCGTACGGAGCACATGTTCCTCGGCGAGCGGCGCGAGATGGTCGAGAAGCTGATCCTGGCCGACACCGAGGACGAGCGCGAGACGGCACTCGGTGCCCTGCTGCCGCTCCAGAAGAAGGACTTCATCGAGCTGTTCGAAGCGATGGACGGCCTGCCGGTGACGGTCCGGCTCCTCGACCCGCCGCTCCACGAGTTCCTGCCCGACATCACCGAGCTGTCGGTACGGGTCGCCCTCGCCGAGGCCCGCAAGGACCACAACGAGAACGATCTGCGCCTCCTCCAGGCCGTCCACAAGCTCCACGAGCAGAACCCGATGCTCGGGCTGCGCGGGGTACGGCTCGGGCTGGTCATCCCCGGGCTCTTCGCCATGCAGGTACGGGCCATCGCGGAGGCCGCCGCCGAGCGCAGGAACGCCAAGGGCGACCCGCGCCCGGAGATCATGATCCCGCTCGTCGGCACGGTCCAGGAGCTGGAGATCGTCCGCGAGGAGGCCGAGCGGGTCATCTGCGAGGTCGAGCGCGCCAGCGGCTGCGAACTCAAGCTGTCGCTCGGCACGATGATCGAGCTGCCGCGCGCGGCGCTGACCGCCGCCCAGATCGCGGAGGCCGCCGAGTTCTTCTCCTTCGGCACGAACGACCTCACCCAGACAGTCTGGGGCTTCTCCCGGGACGACGTGGAGGCCAGCTTCTTCACGGCGTACCTGGAGAAGGGCATCTTCGGGGTCTCGCCGTTCGAGACCATCGACCGCGACGGTGTGGGCTCGCTGGTACGGAGCGCGGCCGAGGCGGGCCGCGCCACCCGTCCCGGCCTCAAGCTGGGCGTCTGCGGGGAGCACGGCGGCGACCCGGAGTCGGTGCACTTCTTCCACGAGGTCGGCCTCGACTACGTCTCCTGCTCGCCGTTCCGGATCCCGGTGGCGCGGCTGGAGGCGGGACGCGCTGCGGCGGAGTCGGCCGGCAGCGACTCGCGCTAGCAACCCGGGGCCGGCCGGCCCCGTACCGGACACCGGGGCCGCTTCCGCGGTTCACCCCTCACCCTCGCCGAGCCGGCGGGGGCGGCCCCGGGGTACAGAGGGGGCGGGCGCGCTGTGCGGCGCGCCCGCCCCTGTCATGTCGGCGCGCCCGCCTCTGTCATGTCTCCGTAAAGAAATGTGCGGCGCCTTCCCCGTACGCCCGGGGAACGCGGCCGGTCGTTGAATACGAATCGACGGAGAGGGGCACGGCCGGAGGATCCCCACCCACCGGCCGTGCCCATTACGCGAGCCGGGCATGGAGCCGCAACCCGTACCGACCGCCGCCAAGCGCGCAAAGCCCCCCACGGCCTCCGTCGCGCCTTTTCGGTCGCTTCAGGTTTCATGCCCGACGAGGTACAGCTTTTCGCCGGTCGAGGGGGCTCCGCGACCCGTTTCAACTGTGGCTGAAACACCGTGGTAACAGCAGGTGATGGCGTGCATACTCAGTGATGGGGCGCGAGGGTGGACGCAACAGGTGGGGATGAGAAGTGCTGCGTATTCATTTCACCGGCAAAGACCTGGGTGGGGTCAGGATGGCTGCCGGGCCCGATCCGCTGTGGGAGACGATTCTCAGTTTTCATCGAATACGGGATCGGCGCGGACCGCTTGTCTTCGGGGAATGGCGCGGGGAAACACGGACCAGGTTGAAAGGTGAAACAAGCCTGCTCTCGGCGCTCGTTCCGCAGCGCGGCTATTTCCCGGATTTCCTCACCCCCGCGCAAGGCCGCCTCGGCATGGCGGCGGGGCTCGAAGCGCTGCGCGCGACCCCGCAGGAGCGGATCCGTGCCGAACTGGCCCTGGTCCCGGCCGGCGGCGCGCGCCCGGCGCGCAAGGACCCCGGCGGCCGGCTCGCCCCGCTCGCCGACGGCGGCCCCGGCTGCCTGGCCCGGCTCGTGGAAGTGGTGCGTACGTACTACCGCGTCGCCGTCGAGCCGTACTGGCCGCAGATACGGGCCAGGGTCGACAGCGACCGCGCGCTGCGCGGCCGGGCCCTGCTCGACGGAGGCGCCGGCCGGCTGCTCGCCACGCTCCCGCCGATGCTGCGCTGGAGCGGCCCCGTACTGGAGGCCGACTATCCCGTGGAGCGCGAACTGCGCCTGGACGGGCGCGGACTGCTGCTCCAGCCGTCCTTCTTCTGCCGCTCCACCGCGGTGGTCCCCCGGGACCCGGCGCTGCCGCCCGTGCTGGTCTACCCGGTCACCCACTCCGACGCGCCCGCCGTCGCGGAGCGCGGGGGACCCACCCTCGGGCGGCTCCTCGGCCACACCCGGTCCGCGGTCCTCCACGCCATCGAGCAGGGCGCGACCACCAGCGAACTCGCCCGCAGGACCGGTGTCTCGCTCGCCTCGGCCAGCCAGCACGCCTGTGTACTGCGCGAGTCGGGCCTCGTGGTCACCCTGCGCCACGGCAACGCCGTGCTGCACTCGCTGACCCCGCTGGGCGCGGCCCTGCTGCACGGCCGCGCCACCACGGAGGTCCTCGCCGCCCGGGGGCCGGCCGGTTGGTGACGGGCCCCGTGGAGGGGCGGCGGGCCTCGCGGAGAGGCGGCGGGCGCCGCCGTGTCGAGCCGTAGGCCGGTGGGCGCAGGGCGGTGGTCGCAGGGCGGTGGTCGCAGGGCGGTGGGGGCGGGGGGGGGGGGCCCGCGCGGCCCCCCCCCAAACAACGCCCGCCCGCCGGGCGGCCGCCCGGCGGGGCCGGGCCCGGGCGGGGGGGGGGGGGGCGGGGGGGGGGGGCGGGGGGGGGGGGGGCGGGGGGGGGGCCACCTGCCGGCGACCACCGATCAACGGCCGTCGGCCGGTGCGCCGGACGGCTTCGCCGTGCCCGTTGACGAACGTCGGCCGCACCTCTAGCTTCCTCCCTGCGCACGCTCGAAAGTTTCAGGGAACTTTCCGAAACGTCTGGAGCCTCCACGAGAAGGGACCATCGTGAGGACACTCCGCGCCTTGGCCGGACCCGGCCCCTGGGCCCGTACCGTCGCGGCGCGCGCCGCGGCCACCCTCTCCGCGCTGACCGCCGCGGCCGTCGCGGTGGTCGGACTCGCCGCACCCGCCCACGCCGCCGATCCCGTCCTGCGGGACCTCGCCACCGCCAAGGGGATCTACTACGGCACCGCCGTCACCGCGTCGAAGCTGACCGGTACGTACGGGAGCATCACCGGCGCCCAGTTCAACTCGATCACCCCCGGCAACGAGATGAAGTGGGGATCGGTCGAGCCGACCCGTAACACGTTCAACTGGGGCGGCGCGGACCAGGTGGTGAACTTCGCCGCCGCCAACGGGCAGAAGGTACGCGGCCATACGCTGGTCTGGCACAGCCAGATGCCCAACTGGCTGGCCAACGGCACCTTCGGCGACACCGAACTGCGCACGATCATGACCGACCACGTCACCACCGAGACGGCCCGCTACCGGGGGAAGATCGACCACTGGGACGTCGTCAACGAGCCGTTGAACGAGGACGGCACGATGCGGGCCAGCAAGTTCTACACCCAGCTCGGCGAGTCCTACATCGCCGACGCCTTCCGGGCCGCGCGCGCCGCCGACCCCGCGGCCAAGCTGTACATCAACGACTACAACACCGACGGCACGGGCGCCAAGAGCAACGGGATGTACACACTGGTCCAGCGGCTCAAGGCGCAGGGTGTCCCGATCGACGGCGTCGGCTTCCAGGGACATCTCATCCTCGGCCAGGTGCCGTCCACCCTCCAGGCCAACCTCCAGCGCTTCGCGGACCTCGGGGTGGACGTCGCGATCACGGAACTCGACATCCGGATGACGCTGCCCGCGACCGACGCCCAACTCGCCCAACAGAAAAACGAGTTCAAGGCCGTCACCAGCGCCTGTCTGGCCGTCGCGCGCTGCAAGGGCGTCACCGCGTGGGGGTTCACCGACTCCGACTCATGGATCCCCGACGTCTTCCCGGGCCAGGGCGCGGCCACCCCGTACGACGCCGACTTCCAGCCCAAGCCCGCCTATTACGGCATCGCGGAAGCCCTCGGCTGGAGCGGTGACGGCGGCGGGCCCACCCCGACGACCGGCTGCGCGGTCTCCTACGCCGTGCAGAGCCAGTGGAACACCGGCTTCACCGCCGACGTGACGCTGAAGAACACCGGCACCACCCCGGTCAACGGCTGGACGGTGCGCTGGACCTGGCCCTCCGGCCAGAGCGTCACCTCGGCGTGGAACACCACCCTCACCCAGTCGGGCACCCAGGTCACCGCCGTCAACGCCGCCCACAACGCGGCGATCCCGGTGGGCGGTTCGACGTCCTTCGGCTTCAACGGCGCCTGGAGCGGCGCCAACACCGCCCCGAGCGGCTTCACGCTCAACGGCACCGCCTGCACTACGTCGTAGCGGGCACCAGCTCCTCGTCCCGTACCCCCGCCCGCACCCGTACCTCGTACGCCTGGACGGCGACCTCCTCGTCGTCCAGGCAGCGGCCGGTCGCCAGCTCGAACCGCTGCTTGAGCAGTGGGGACGCCACGAAGAACCGCCCCTCGTGCGTCCCGGTCAGGCCCCGGGAGAGGACGTACGCCCCGGAGAACGGATCCCGGTTGGAGACCGCGTACGGCGCCCCCGACCGGTCCAGGAACAGCGCCACCTGCCGGCCGTCCGGGAGCAGCGCGGCCACCCCGCGCCCCGGGGTGAGCGTGGACACCCCGCAGACGGGGAACCACGTACCGTCCCCGAGCAGCACTTCCAGCGTCTCTGATGCGGTCATCGGGCGGTCGCCCCTTCCAGGGTGAGGAAGACCAGGTCCGGCTTGACCTGATCGCGTTCCGGTACGAACTTCACCGACGGGTCCGGCGCGTCGGGCGCGTTGACGAACGAGACGAACCGCCGCAGCCGCTCCGGGTCGTTGATGGTCTCCGCCCACTCGTCGCGGTATCCGGCGACATGGGCCGCCATCAGCGACTCCAGCTCCGCGCAGAGCCCCAGCGAGTCATGGACCACCACGTCGCGCACATGGTCGAGGCCGCCCTCGATCCGCTCCAGCCACGCGGAGGTGCGCTCCAGCCGGTCGGCGGTGCGGATGTAGAACATCAGGAACCGGTCGATCAGCCGCACCAGCCCGTCGTCGTCGAGATCCTGCGCCAGCAGATCCGCGTGGCGCGGGTCGGCGCCGCCGTTGCCGCCGACGTACAGGTTCCAGCCGCTCGCCGTCGCGATGATCCCGAAGTCCTTGCCGCGCGCCTCCGCGCACTCGCGCGCGCACCCGGACACCGCCGACTTCAGCTTGTGCGGCGAGCGCAGCCCCCGGTAGCGCAGCTCCAGGTCGATCGCCATCTTCACCGAGTCCTGCACGCCGTAGCGGCACCAGGTCTGCCCCACACAGGACTTGACCGTCCGCAGCGACTTCCCGTACGCGTGGCCCGACTCGAAACCCGCGTCCACCAGCCGGGTCCAGATCAGCGGCAACTGGTCCACACGGGCGCCGAACAGGTCGATCCGCTGACCGCCGGTGATCTTCGTGTAGAGGCCGAAGTCCCGGGCCACCTCCCCGATCACGATCAGCTTCTCCGGGGTGATCTCGCCGCCGGGGATCCGGGGCACGATCGAATACGACCCGTTGCGCTGGATGTTGGCGAGGAAGTGGTCGTTGGTGTCCTGGAGCGCGGCCTGTTCGCCGTCCAGCACATAGCCGCTCACCCCCAGCGCCGGGGCGAGCGAGGCGATGATCGAGCCGACGGTCGGCTTGCAGATCTCGCAGCCGTCCCCGCCGCGCGCGCCCGCACGGCCGTGCGAGTCGAGCAGCTCGGCGTAGGAGGTGACGCGCAGGGTGCGGACGATCTCGTACAACTCGCTCCGGGTGTACGGGAAGCAGCCGCACAGCCCCTGGTCGGCGGGGCCGTTGCCGTTCGCGGCCAGCAACTGGCCGATCACCTTGACGCAACTGCCGCAGCCCGTACCCGCCTTGGTGCACTTCTTCACCTCGGCCAGTGACGAGCAGGCGCAGACGGCGCCCTTGCTGACGTTGTGGCAGCTACAGATCACGGCCTCGTCCGGCAGCGACTCCGGGCCCATCGCCGCCGGGGCGCCGAGCCCGGCCGGCACCACCAACCGGGCGGCGGAGACCGGCGGTACGCTCCCGGTGAGCGGGCGCAGCATGCCGTACGCGTCGGCGTCCCCGACGAGCACCCCGCCGAGCAGGGTGCCCTCCCCGTCCACCACCAGCTTCTTGTAGATCCCGGCCTGCGGGTCGGAGTAGACGACGTCCAGCGCGCCGGGCGTGGCGCCGTGCGCGTCGCCGAACGACGCCACGTCCACGCCCAGCAGCTTCAGCTTGGTCGACAGGTCGGCGCCGGTGAAGCCGTCCCCGTCCGTGCCGTCCCCGTCCGTGCCGTCCCCGTCCGCCGCCAGGACGTCCGCGACCGTGGTCGCCATCTCGTACCCGGGCGCCACCAGCCCGTACACCCGGCCGTCCGACGCCAGCGCGCACTCGCCGATCGCGAAGACGGCGGGATCGGACGTCCGGCACTGGGCGTCGACGGCGATCCCGCCGCGCTCGCCGACCGTCAGCCCGGCGTCCCGCGCGAGCTGGTCGCGCGGGCGCACACCCGCCGAGAAGACGACGAGATCGGTGTCGAGCACCGAGCCGTCCGACAAGGCCATCCCGGTGACGGTCCCGTCGGCGTCCGTCGTCACCTCCTGCGTCCCCACCCCCGTGTGGACCGTCAGCCCCATCGACTCGATCGTGCGCAGCAGGGCCGCGCCCCCGCCGTCGTCGATCTGCACCGGCATCAGCCGGGGTGCGAACTCCACGACATGCGTGGCGAGCCCGAGCCCCTTCAGCGCGCCCGCGGCCTCCAGCCCGAGCAGCCCGCCGCCGACGACCGCGCCGGTGCGGGCCGTCATCGCGTACTCCTCGATCGCGAGCAGATCCTCGATGGTGCGGTAGACGAAGCAGCCGGTCGCGTCCTTGCCCGGTACGGGCGGTACGAACGGGTACGAGCCCGTGGCCAGCACGAGCGTGTCGTACGCGAAGACCCGCCCGGCCCGCGAGGTGACCGTACGGGCGGCGCGGTCCACGGCCTCGGCCGGGTCGCCCACGTACAGCTCGATGGAGTGGCGTTCCATGAAGTCCGGTTCGGCGAGGGCGAGATCCTCGGGCGTACGGCCGTCGAAGTACGAGCTGAGCCGCACCCGGTCGTAGGCGGGGCGCGGCTCCTCGCAGAGCACCACGACCCGGGCCCGCCCGGTCACGCCGCGCTCGGCCAGGGCCTCCAGGAACCGCTGGCCGACCATTCCGTGGCCGACGACCACGATCGTGGGGGTGGACATCTCGGGGGCCTCCATCGGTAGGTCGTGGCTGGAAGCCTGCGCGGTGGCTGTTACCCGGCCGCATCGCCCCCGTTTCCCGTACGGAACGCTGCGCTCAGCGCACGGGGCGTGCGGGTGTGAGGGAGGCGGGGCGGACGGGTGTGAGGGAGGCGGGGGCGGGCGGAGGCGTGGGAGGCGGGGCGGGCGCCGCGCGCGGTGGCGTGGGAGTCGGGGGCGGGCGCCGCGCGGTGGGGCAGGAGTGGCCGATGATGTCGTTGGACAGGCCATGTATGTCCTCCATAAGGTCGCGCACATGCCCGACATATCGCTGACCGTGCTCATCCTGCTCTGCCTCGCCGCAGCCGCCGCGGGCTGGATCGACGCCGTGGTCGGAGGGGGAGGGCTGCTGCTCCTGCCCGCGCTGCTGCTCGGCCTGCCGCAGGTCTCCGCCGCGCACATCCTCGGCACCAACAAGGCCGTGGCGATCGTCGGCACCACGGGCGCGGCGGTCACGTACGCGCGCCGGGCGCCGGTGGACGTGCGGACGGCCGTGAGGATCGGGCTCATGGCCCTCACCGGGTCGATGACCGGCGCGTTCTTCGCGGCCGGCATCAGCAGCGAGACGCTGCGGCCGGTGATCATGGTGGTGCTGCTGGGGGTTGCCGCCTTCGTGATGCTGCGGCCGTCGTTCGGCCGCGAGCAGGCGGGCGGCCCGGTGGGGCGTCGGCGCACGGTCCTCGCGATCGTGCTGGTGGGCGGGGGGATCGGCTTCTACGACGGGCTCTTCGGGCCGGGTACGGGAACGTTTCTCGTGCTGGGGCTCACCGCCGTGCTCCACCTGGATCTGGTGACGGCCTCCGCCACCGCGAAGATCGTGAACGTCTGCACCAACGCCGGGGCGCTCGCGATGTTCGCGTACCAGGGCACGGTGCTGTGGCAGCTCGCCGGGCTGATGGCGGTCTTCAACCTGGCGGGCGGGATGTTCGGCGCGCGGATGGCGCTCCGCAAGGGCAGCGAGTTCGTCCGGGGGGTGCTGCTGGTGGTGGTGTTCTCGCTGGTCGCGAAGTTGGCGTACGACCAGTGGACGGCCTGACCGGCGCGCCGCCCCGGCCTTGACCTCAATCTTGGTCGAGGTAGCAGGCTCCGGGTATGCCTCCCACGACCGGGTCCGCCACGGACTCCACCGCCGCCCTGCCCTCGTCCTCCTCCGACGACTTGCCCTCGTCCTCCGTCGCCACCTTGCCCTCGGCCTCTGCCGCCGCCCTGCCCTCGTCCTCCGCCGAGTCCGTCCCGAACGGGGCGCCCGGCGCCGCCGGCGCCCCGCTGCGGCTCGCCGTCATCCTCGGCAGCAACCGCGAGGGACGCTTCGGCCCCGTCGTCGCCGACTGGTTCCTCTCCCGCGCCGCCGAGCGCCCCGACTTCACCACCGAGCTGATCGACCTCGCGCGGGTGGAGCTGCCGACTGCCCTCTCCGCCCGCCCGGGGCCCGCCGTCCGCGCCGAACTGGCCAAGGTCACCGCGCCGCTGGCGGCGGCGGACGCGTTCGTCGTCCTCACGCCCGAGTACAACCACTCCTTTCCCGCCACCGTGAAGTCGCTCATCGACTGGCACTACGCCGAGTGGCACGCCAAGCCCGTCGGCTTCGTCTCGTACGGCGGGGTCTCCGGCGGTCTGCGGGCGGTGGAGCAGCTTCGGCAGGTCTTCGCCGAACTGCACGCCGTCACCGTCCGGGACACCGTCTCCTTCCACGGCGCGGGCGCCCACTTCGACGACACGGGCCGGCCCAAGGACCCCACGGGCAGCGACGCGGCGGCCACCGCGATGCTCGACCGGCTCGCGTGGTGGGCCCTCGCACTGCGCGAGGCGAAGTCGGTCCGCCCGTACGGGGGTTGAGACGGGACGTGCGGGCCGGGCCGGAGGTGTGGTACCACCGCCGGGTACGTTCCCCGCCGTACGGAACGTCGGCCGGAGCGACCGCCGGGACACCCGCGGAACGCACCGGCCGGCCCGCGACCCCGAAGGAGCCCCGCCCGTGACCCTGCCCCCGTCACCCCCGTCACCGCCGTCGCCCCCGTCACTCCCGTCCTTCGGACATCTGACCGTGCTGACCACGACCGACAGCGCCGAGAAGGCGGAGGAGCTGGCCAGGGGCGTGATCGAGGCGCGGCTCGCCGCCTGCGCGCAGATCTCCGCACCGGTCACCTCCGTCTACCGCTGGCGGAGTGCGATCGAGACCGCGCAGGAGTGGCAGGTCCTCTTCAAGACGACCGTGGAGCGTTACGACGCGCTGGAGGCACATCTGAAGGCGGCCCACGACTACGACACGCCCGAGATCATCGCCACGCCGGTGGTGCGGGGGAGCGCGGAGTACCTGGCGTGGGTCACGGAGGAGACGGGCAGGGCATGACAGAGGTCGCACCCGACCTGTCCGGCTCGTCGCCCGGAGAGCCGTCCGGTGGGCCGTCCGACGGGCCGCTGCCGTTCTTCGTCTACGGCACGCTGCGGCCCGGCGAACACAACCACGACCTGTTCCTGCGCGGCCGTACGGTGCGCGAGGAGCCGGCCGGGCTCGCGGGGGCGCTGCTGTACGACGGCCCCGGCTACCCGTACGCGGTCGAGAGCCCCGGCGGGGTCGAGAGCCCCGGCGCGGGTACGGGTCCCGGCGCGGCCCCGGGGGCGCTTGTCGTGGGGGAGCTGGTGACGGCGGCGAGCAGCGCCTACGCCGAACTCCTCTCCGTACTCGACGAGTTGGAGGGGTACCGCGCCCCGGGCGACCCACGCAACCTCTACGAGCGGGCCGCCCGCGACATGCTGCGCGCCGACGGCACCGCGGTCCGCGCCTGGGTGTACTTCGCGGCGCCCAGGACGGCACGCGACCTGCGGCGCCGGGGGCGGCTGATCGCGGGCGGCGACTGGCTCGCGCACATCACCCCGGCCCCGTAGAAAGCGCGGGGATCACCCCGGCCCCGCAGAACCGGTGTCCGGGGCGTCCGTCGCCGGACCGCTCCCCGTGGCGACCGTGCCTCCCCGCGCGTGGGCCAGCGCCTCCGCCACCCCCGGTTCGGCCGGTCCGAGGAACGTGGGCTGCCGGTCCGTGACGGCGTCGGCCGCCGCCTTCCCCGCGGCGAAGATCTCCCGTACGGCCCCGTAGTACCAGGTCACGTCACGCGGCTCCGTGACCCCGACGCCGTACGCCTCGATCCCCGCCGACCCGCAGAGTGCCACCGCGCGCCGGACATGGAAGCCCTGCGTGACCAGCAGCGCCCGCTCCACCCCGAAGATCTTCTTGGCCCGGACGCACGAGTCCCAGGTGTCGAACCCCGCGTAGTCGCTCACGATCCGCCGGTCGGGCACGCCGTGCTCCACGAGATAGGCGCGCATGGCGTCCGGCTCGTCGTACTCCGTCCGGCTGTTGTCCCCGGTGACCAGCACGACCTTCACCCGGCCCGCGCGGTACAACTCGGCGGCCGTGTCGAGGCGGTGGGCGAGATACGGCGTCGGTCCGCCGTCCCGCAGCCCGGCGCCGAAGACCACCGCGACGTCCCTGGCCGGGGCGTCCGCGACCGTACGGACCCGGCCGTCCGCGACCGCGTGCATCCAGCCCGCGGGCGCCAGCGCGAAACGCAGGCCAGCATGGCCGCCTGCACGGCGCGCCGCCGCGAGCGCGGCTCACGCAGCCGGGCGCGCACCGCCTTGAGCGGCTTCGCCGCCCTCACTGCCTCCACCGCCCTCAGCGCCTTCGCCGGTCCGGGCAGCCGCATGGTCCCTCCCCGCGGTGGTCCGGCCCGATGGGGCCGACCGACCCGGGAGACCCGGGCGGCCACCTTCCTGTACGACGATCAGCCGCGCCGAATGGTTCACGTACCGCCTCCCCGCGTTGGAGGCCGACCCGTTCCCGATCAGCCGGCGGCGGACTCCGGTATCTCCGGCGGTGACCAGGCGGCCAGCAGCAGCGCCTCGGTCGCCGCAGCCGTGTAGACCGAGGCGGCCAGCCAGGCCAGGGCGAACCCGTCGGGGTCCGCCGGGAGCAGCCGGCCCAGCACGTCGTGACGGCGGTCCGCCGCCGCCCCGGCCAGGGCGAGGGCCCGCTCCGCGCCGGTGTGCAGGCCCACAGCCCGCAGCCGGCGCGGGAGTTCGTCCTCCACGGCGGCGGCGGAGACCGCGCGCCCGCCCGCCACCGCCCGGTCCACGGCCCGGCGCAGCAGATCCAGCTCGACGGGGAGCGCCGGTGGCGGGGCGGTCCGCGCGGGCCCCGCCCCCCGTACGGCGGGGAGGTGCGAGCGGTTGAGCCGGCGCAGCCCCAGATCCGCGCGGACGTCCTCCCCGTCGTGGCCCGTCCAGCACGCGGCCAGGACATGCACGAGGTCGGGGCGGTGCGGTACGACCCGGGCGACGAGCCGCAGGGCCAGTCCGGGGCGGGCGGCGAACAGCGCCAGGTTCTCCGCGTACGGCAGTTCGGGCCGCTCGTCCGGTGCCGCCAGCCGCAGCAAGGGCCCGCCGGACACGGCGAACCCAGCGGCGCCGCCACCGGGCTCCGGACCGGTGAGGGTGCCGTCGAGGAAGAGCAGATCGCCGCCCGCGCCACGGGAGTCGAAGGGCTCCGCCGACCAGGCGAGCGCCGCGGCCAGTTGCGCCGCCGGTGGCCGCTCCCAGAGCGCGGCGAGCGGCCCCTCCCGCCACCCCGCCCCCTCGGCCCGTACGGAACGCACCTGCCCGCCCCCGCCGATCCGCCCGTCCGGCGAGACCGTCGGCGAGGTGAGGATCACC
This sequence comes from Streptomyces sp. NPDC059142, assembly GCF_042755665.1. NCBI lineage: Bacteria > Bacillati > Actinomycetota > Actinomycetes > Kitasatosporales > Streptomycetaceae > Streptomyces > Streptomyces sp. NPDC059142. Next base: position 29,897 of record NZ_JBHZDA010000040.1, on the reverse strand, counting down.
CCGGCGCCGTCGCCCAGCTCCCGCAACGTGAGCGCGCAGCCGCCGGGCAGCGGTGTCCCCGACGCCTGGAGGGCCCGTCCGGGCCCGCCGGGAGCCACGTCCGAGCGGGTACGGAGCGTGCCGTCCGGGGCGAGCGCGTACACGGTCGCGCCCGCGTATCCGGACGCCGTGACGACCGGCTCGGTGAACAGCCCGTACAGCCGCAGCGGCCCCTCCGACCGGTAGTCGCGGCGGGCCGGCGCCGCCGCGTCGGCGGGGCGGCGCACCAGATCGAGCAGCTCGGCGAGTTCCCCGGAGAGCCGGGAGAGCCGGAACGCCGGATCGTCGGAACGGGCCTCGCCGAGCTGACGCGCGATCCGGACGGCGGTGGCGGCGGGCCGGGGCAGCCCGGCCAGACGCGCGGAGTGCGCGGCGTGCAGCAGCTCGGCGCGGTGCACGGCGCCGGACCCGCCGACACCCGAGACGAGCACGGCGGTCGCGGCCTCCCCGAGGGCACGCAACGCCCGGCCCCGCACACCGTCGAGCCGAACCCCATCGACCCCACTGGCCTCACCGGCCCCATGTGTTCCGGCCTCCGGGGCGGCCCCGGCCTCCGCACCCGCCGGGCCCGCCGCGCCCGCTTCCGTCGTCCCGGTCTCCTCCGCCCCGCCGTCCGCCGCGCCGCTCCCCAGCGCGAGGGGCGCGGCCGACAGCACGGCGGCGCGATGGAGACAGGCCGGGGCCAGCAGACAGTTGCAGACCGCGCTCTCCGCGTCGGCCACGATCCCGTCCGTCACCCGCAGCGTGACGGTGGTGTCCTCCGCGACCCGGACGAGGACACCCTCCGGGGCCGTCTCCACCGGTCGGCCGGCCACCTTCGCGACCGCCCCGTCCACCCGCTTGCGCAGCCGGGCGGGCAGCAGATCGAGCGCCCCCGCCGCGACCTCGGGGGCCACGGGCGGCAGTACGGCCGTGGACCCCACGGGTCCTGTGGTGGAATCCGTCATCGGTACGCACCTCCTACTTGTTCGCCGACCCAGCGGGCCAGCTCCAGGGGGCTCAGCGCCGCGACCGGCATGCCCGCCCCCACCAACTGCCCTGCCACGCCCACCGAATAGCGGGGCCGCCCCCTGTCGTCCAGCGAGGCGCAGCCGAGGACACGGCAGCCCGAGTCGACCAGCGCCCGCACCTCGGCGAGCAGCGGGGAGACCGGGCCGCCCTCCTCGAAGTCGCTGATCAGCACGGTCAGCGTGCGGGACGGCACGGTCATCAGCTCCCGGGCGTGCCGCAGCCCGCGCGCGATGTTCGTGCCCCCGCCGACCCGGACCTCCAGCAGCAGGTTCAGCGGGTCGTCCACATGGTCGGTCAGATCGATCACCTCGGTGGAGAACGCGACGAAGTGGGTGCTGATCGCCGGGACCCCGGCCAGGACGGCGGCGGTGAGCGCCGCCCAGATCGTGGACGCCTCCATCGAACCCGAGACGTCCACGACCAGGATCAGCCGCCAGTCCGCCGACTTGCGGCCCCGGCTGCGGAAGACCGGCCGCTCGGGCAGGACCGTCACCGCCCCGGTCTCCGCGTCCCGGCGGGCCGTCGCCAGATTGGCCCGCAGCGTACGGGAGAGATCCAGCGGGCCACCGGGGCGCCGGGTCGGACGCGGATGTGCCGCCCCGGTCAGCGCGGGACGTATCCGGCTGGCGAGCGCCCGGGTCAACTCGGCGACCAGCCGCGCCAGCAGGGGCCGCAGCCGGGCGAGCTGCCCCTCGGGGAGGCCGCCCGCGTACGACAGGACCGTACGCAGCAGCTCCACGGAGGGCCGGGCGCCCGCCGGGTCGAGTTCGAGGGCGGCGTCGAGCCGCCCCGCGTCGGCGGCCGCCGCGAGCACCTCCTCCCGTACGCCGGGCCCGAACAGCGCCGACAACTCCTCCGACCAGGACCGCACATCGGGGAACGAGCCTCCGGTCCCGCCTCCGCCGCCTTCCGTGTTCGCGCCCCCGTCCCGCTCCTCGCCCCGGGCGCCCTCACCGCGCCCGTACCCGTACAACTCGTCGAGCGCCCCGGCGATCCGTCCGGCTCGGCCGCCCAGCCCCCGCCCCTTCCCGAGCAGCAACCGCCACCGGACACCGGCGCCGAGAGCCCCCTCCGCCTCCGCCGCGACGCTCTGCGCGGAGCCCGCTGCTCCGGGCTCGGCCACGGAGGAGCCGCGCGCCGGCCCACTGTCCACCGCGCCCTGTGCCACCGCGCCGTCCCCGGCGCCCGGCGTCGTACCGCCCCAGCCCCTCGCCGCCAGGGCCTCCCGGCCCGCCAGATCGGCCGCGGCGAGGAGGGCCGCCGCAGCGGGGTCCGCGAACGCGGGCGGGAGGGTGCCCGTGGCGAGGCCCGTACGGTCCCGTACCGCGTCCAGCAGTCGGGACCTGGCGGCGGGGGAGAGGATGTCGAAGCCCGCCCGCAGCGCGGGCAGCCGGTCGAGGAAGGCACGGTCGGGCAGCGACTCGACCCGCTCCAGCAGCGGATCAAGCGCACGGCCCGTCTCCAGCAACGGGCCCGCCGCCAGCAGCGTTCCACGCAGGAAGTCCGCCAGCTCGGCACGGCGCGCGGGGGTGGTCGCGTCGTCCACCCGGGACGCCACCCGGACGCCGAACCCCGTCACCTCCCGCTGCCCCAGCAGCACCCGGGCCGCCCCCGCCGCGCCCCGGACCAGTGGGGTCCCCTCCGTGTCGAGGCGCCGCAGCGCCGCGTCGAGCCGCAGCCCCCCGCCGCCGCCCGGCGCGCCCGGGGCGAGCGTCGCGGTCGCCCGGTCCGCCAGCGACACCAGCGCACGCGCGTCCGCCGGGTCCGTGGACCCCGCCAGCCCGTCGAGCGCCCGCACCCCGGCCGTGGTCAGCTCCTCGTACGCCGCGTCGAGCGCGGCCCTTTCCCAGCCCTCCGGCAGCCCGGGCAGATGGCCCGACCTGATCCGGTCCAACAGGGCGAGACCCGCCAGCAGTTCGGGCAGGGTGCCGGATTCCGGCAGCACCCCGGCCAGCTCCGCCAGCCGCTCGGCCGCCCACTCGGGCAGCCCGCAGAGCGCCGCCTCCATCAGCCCGGCCAGCGCCTGGGCGGCCGTCGGCCCGCCCGCGCGCCGTTCCGCCGCGTGCCGCCTGCGCAGCATCCCCGCCGCCGCCTGATCGAGCGTCACCCCGTGCACACCCGCCAGGTCGAGCATCGCGGCCGTCGACGGAGTCCACGCCACCACCCAGCGTGTGGTCAGCGGGCCCGCGTCGCCCACCCCCGCCACCTCGCCCTCCTCGCCGTACGGGATCCGGCAGACGGCCAGCCGGCGCAGACACACCTCCCGGCGCCGGTCCAGCCCGCTGCGGTGGGCGTCGAGGCGCAGCTCACGGCGGCCCGGGGGGCCCCGCGCCGGCCCCGCCCCACACACGCGCACCCCCTCGGCCCCGCGGGCCCCCCCCCGCACCCGGGGGCGCGCGGGCGCGCTCGGCCGCCCCGGCCC
>NZ_JBHZDA010000040.1:0-26415 GCF_042755665.1 Streptomyces sp. NPDC059142 | reverse complement strand
CACAACCCCCGCCCGCCGCCGGACCGCCCGGGGGGGGGGGGGGGCGCGCGGCAGCACCGGCGGGCGCGGGGCGCCGGGGGCCGGCACCCACACCCCCCCGAGCAGCGCCTCGACCGCCGGGCCCAGCCCCGAACGCGGGGTGCCCGGGGCCGTCCTGCCCTGCCGGGCGCCGACCAGGACCTGCTCCATGGCGGCGGCCACGGCCCGGCCCCGCCCGAGCAGCCGCCCCTGGGTCAGCACGGTCTGCACCGCCTCCACCAGTTCACCGCGTCCGGCGGCGGGCAGCCCGCGCAGCGCCGCCAGATCCCTGGCGACCCGGACGACCTCACGGGCGTCCACCGGCCCGCTCGGATGCCCGGCGTCCCGCAGGGCCGCGCAGATCCGTACCGCGCTCGCCGTCAGCAGATCGTCCAGCAGCGCGCGCTCGCCACCGGCGAGGAACACCCCGCGCTGCCACTCCGGGTCCCGGATGCCCGCCGGATAGCCGGACCGCTCGTCCAGCAGCGCGTACGTGTACGGCACGAGCGAAGTGACCACTTCCCCGCTACCCCCGCCCCCGGCCGTACTCTCCACAGCCCCGTCCGAGGACACGCTGTCCGTCCCGTCGGCCGCCGGGCCGCCCGGCAGCAGCGCGGGAGAGTGGAACGCGCCGATCACGGCGGCGGTACGACGGCCCCGGTGCTGCGCCAGCCGCCGCCGCATGTTCGCCTCACGCCGCAGGTCGTACGGGTCCACCGCGCCCGCGTCGGACCGCAGCGCCCAGCCCACCAGCAGCGCGGCCCGGCGCAGCGACTCCGCGCCGGAACCGGGGGCCGCGGCCTCGACGAGCCGGTCCCACAGATCGTCGCCCCGCCGCCCCCCGGCCCGCGCCCGCAGCGCGGCGGCGAGCGTACCGGGAGCGGGCCCGGCCCCTTGTCCCCCCGCCGTCCCTCCGGCCTCGCCTTCCTCTTCCCCTTCCCCTTCCCCTTTCCCTTCTCCTTGCTCGTCCGCCCGCCGGCCGTCCGTCGCCGCGCGCGCCGCCAACGGCAGGTCGAAGGCGATGACCTCCACCCCCGCCTCCCGGGCCCAGCGGATCGCCGCCAGCTCCGGCGAGAACTCCGCGAACGGCAGGAACACCAGGCCCTCGCCCGTCCCGTCGCCCGGGGCGCCCGCCAGCGCGACCGGGGGCACCGTCTCCGGGTCGGCGAGATACGGCAGCCACGGCCCGAACTCCTCCGGCAGCTCGACGAACAGCACCTCGGGCGCCGCCTCCGCGAGCATCGCCGGCACGGCCGCCGCCAGCGCCGGGGAGTGGTGCCGTACCCCGATCAGATACGGCTCCCGGCTCCCGGCGAGCGCGTCCAGCGCCTCCGCGATCCCCGCCTCAGCCCAGCTCATCGCGCAGCTCCCACAGCGTCCGCCACAGCGGAGCCCCCGCCTCCGCACGGCGCCGGACCGGGCCGTCCCAGTACCCGAGCAGCCGCGCGTGGTCGGCCGGGTCGTCCTTGCGTACGGTGCCGAGCAGATGCCCCGGCAGGGTCCGTACGACATCCCGGCCCTCACCGAGATAGGCCGCGCCCAGCCCCATCGACGTGGCCACGTGGACCGCCTCCGCCGTCGACATCACCGTCGAGGGGCGCTCGATCTCCCACCCCTCCGCGCTCCGGCCGGTCCGCAGCTCCCGGAACGCCGTCACCAGCGCTTCGAGCACCGTGTCGTCCACCAGCAGCTCCGCGCCGCCGCGCTCCAGCGCCGCCGTCGCCTGGGCGCGCACCAGCGCCGTCTCGGCCTCCAGATCGTCGATCGGGCCGACCGTCTCGAAGTTGAACCGTCGCTTCAGCGCGGCGGACATCTCGGAGACCCCCTTGTCGCGGAGGTTGGCCGTGGCGATGAGGGTGAAGCCGGGCACCGCGTGCACCGTCCCCTCCGTGCCGTCGCCGCCCGCCAGTTCGGGCACCGACATCCGGCGCTCGGAGAGCAGCGAGACCAGCGCGTCCTGCACCTCGGGCAGCATGCGGGTGACCTCTTCGACCCGGGCCACCGCGCCCCGCGTCATGGCGGTGAGGACCGGGGAGGGCACCAGGGCGTCCCTGCTCGGGCCCTTGGCCAGCAGCATCGCGTAGTTCCAGCCGTAGCGGAGCTGGTCCTCGGTGGTGCCCGCGGTGCCCTGCACGGTGAGCGTGCTGGAACCGCAGACGGCGGCGGCCAGCAGCTCGGAGAGCATCGACTTGGCGGTGCCCGGTTCCCCCACGAGCAGCAGCCCGCGCTCGCCCGCCAGCGTCACCACGCACCGCTCCACGAGTGACCGGTCGCCCACGAACTTGGCGGGGACGACGAGCTGTTCGCCGTCCGGGGACCGCAGCGGCTCGCCGCCCGAGCCGCAGACGAAGAGCACCACGGCACGCGGCGTCAGCCGCCAGCGCGGTGGCCGCGGCCCGCTGTCGTACGCCGCCAGGAACGCCAGCTCCGCCGCGTACCGGTCCTCGGGAAGCTCCATCTGCCGCCCGGACCCCGCTCCGGCAGCCGGCGCCGCCTCCCGCACGCCCCCGGTGTCCACAGCCGCCACTGTCTCCGTACCCATCTCCCCGCCGTCCCTCTCCGTGCCCGTGCCCTTGCCCGAACCCGTGCTCTTGCCCTTGGCCGAACCCGCGCCGCTCGTCGCCGCGTCCGTCATCGCCGGCCTCCCCGGCGCCCGCGCCCGCCGCGGCCCTGGAACTCCTCGTAACCCGGCAGGTCCCCGTCGGCGACCCGCCGCCACGCGGCCTCGAACATCCGCTCCACCGGCCGGTGGCCGACCACGTACCCCGGTATGTCCCCGGCCAGCAGCGACACCTTCCAGCTCTCCGAGGGCAGCCGCGGCGTCGACGCCTCCAGCCAGCCCCCGGGCAGGAACAACGAGCGCCCGGCCCTGGCCCGCTTGGCCTCCACCACCAGGTCGGTGGCGGCCAGTTCGGCTCGCGCCTTCTTCATCCGCGCGGGCTTCCACCCCGTCCAGGCGGTCTGGTGCCGGTCGGTCGGATCGGGCAGCGCGAGCAGCATCAGATAGAGCGCCGCGGCATCCTGCGAGAGCCCGAACCGCGCGGTCACCTCGTCGACCAGCTCCGGAACGCTGTGAGAGGGGTTCTGCTGCGCTCCCGGCGCCCCGTCCGCCGAGGCCAGCTCCATGAACTCCTCGCTCAGCACCGTCCGCAGCGCCGTCAGCGCGGGAGCCTCGTCCGCCGTGGCCGCCAGCAGCTTCAGATCCGGATGGTCGGGACCGCCCACCCCCGCGCCGCCGGACCCGTCCGCCGCCCAGGCCGCCGGAAGGACCGCCGCCGGACGCACCCAGATCTCGTCCGCACCCCGGTCGTACCGCTCCGGAGCCAGCACCAGCGCCGGGGTCAGCTCGAACAGCTCCTTCTCGTCCGCCCCGCGCCGCGGTGTCACCCCGTGCGCCTCGCGCAGCCGCGGTGAGACCGGGTTCCACTGCGCGTCCCGGTCGACGCCCAGGCGCAGCAGCAGCCCCGGGTCGGCGAGGCGCTCGCGCACCATCCGTACCGTCGTCGGCAGTACGGCGCGCAGCGGGTCGCCGTACGGCAGCCGGTACGCCAGCCAGCGCACCGCGTCGACCAGCGCGCTCAGCGCCGCGCCGCTCAGCAGCCGGTGCGGGTCGGCCGCCGTCAGCTCGCCCTCGACCATGCGCTGTTCGGTACGGCCCGTCAGCGCGGTCAGCAGCTCCGGGTTGAGCGCGTCGCTCACCGCCGTGCCGTTGCCCGCCTCGGCCACCACCCCCCGGATCAGCTCCGCCGGGATCACCCGCCGCCGGCCGCGCGCGGTGAGCCACGCCTCCGCCACCGGCTCCACGGCGAAGCCGTCCGTCCACAGCTCCGCCACCCGCGCCGGATCGGCGGGCAGCAGCAGCGCGGTGTACGCGCGCGACTCCTCCGTGTCCAGCGCGCTCAGCTCGGCGCGCCCCACCTGGGCCTCGGCGCTCTTCGCGCCCAGCGGCTCCAGATACTCGGCGGTCAGGACGGAGTGCCGGCTCCGGTAGTCGCTCGCCCCGGCGGTGCCGAGCTGGAGCAGGGCGGCCGCGACGGCCGTCGTCCCGACCCGGTCCGCGAACTCCACGGCCCGCTCGGGGCGGTAGGGCAGCGGACCGCGCTCCCGCACCAGCTCCACCAGACGGCGCACCGCGGGCGCGCGGAGCGGGTCGCCCGCCGCGCCCAGCACCTCGGACGCCACGATCGTGCAGCCGTCCCAGCCGCCGAAGGCCCCCGCGGGGTCGTACTCGACGGCGTGCCAGAACGCGTCCTTGTCGTCGTCGCGCGTATGGCCGAGGACCAGCAGCCGCCGCGCCCCCGCGTGGCGCACCTCGCCACGGGACGCCTTTCCGTCCCCCTTCGCCGGGGTACGGAGTTCGAGGGTGCGCAGCCGGCCGCGCGGGTCGACCAGCAGGGCGTCCCCACCGGTCCCACCTGCCCCGGCTCCGGAGCCGCCGGTCTCCACGGAGAGCGCTGTCTCCAGGAACTCCAGCAGCGCGGCGCGGTGTTCCTCGTCCGTGACGGGCGACGCGGCGCGCACCGCGAGCGCGGCCATGCCCACCCCGCACAGGGTCGGCCACCCCACGGTCGTGTCCTTCACCATCGCCTGCCCGGGGACCGCGTCCGGCGCCGTCAGCTCGCGCGCGCGCCGGACCTGTGCGAGGACGCCCGTGTCCTCCCGCGACGTGGACCAGTAGCGGGAGTACGGGTTCAGGGCGAAGCCGCTGAACGCCTCCCTCAGTACCCCGTCGAAGGCGTGCAGCGCCTCCGGCTTCCGCTCCTCCGAGCCCGCCCCCGCGGCCCGCTCCGCGAGCGTCCGTACGCGCCTGCCCTGGCGCGCCGCCTCCACCAGCAGCCCGGCGACGCCCGCCACCAGCGCCGGATGGGTGATCCCGGGCAGCAGCGCGCGCACGGCCGCCTCGGACTTCGCCTCCGTCTCCGCGTGCGTCCCCTCGCCGACCGCGGCCAGCAGCGCCGCCGCGTCCTCGTCGGTCACCGCGCGCAGCGCGGCCGAGCCCCGCTCGTCACGGGGGCGCAGGGAGTGCCAGTGGGCCAGCGGCGGTACCAGCGGGGTCCCCGCGGCGTGCGCACCGCCCCGGCCGCCCTCCTCCAGCGTGGCGAGATGGACGCCCTCGGCGTCGTACAGATCGATCCGGGGGTGGTATCCGGTCGCCTCCCGAGGGTGCAGTACGGCGCCGCCCGGCAGCCGCAGCGGCGGCAGCGGAAGCACGGAGGACGTGCGCCCGGGGGACATGCCCGCAGTCAGCGGCACGGCCGGGCTGCGGCTGCCGTCCACCGAACAGGCCGTCACCGTCCCCGCCTTGGGGTCGTGGGCCACCCACCACCCCAGCAGCCCGTCCTTCGTGCCGAAAGGCGAGGACTCCTGACCGGGCTGTACGGGAAGCAGCCGGCACGCGTGCTCCACGAGCCGTACGCCGCCGTCCGCGAGCGCCGAGTCGAAGAAGCCGGGCACCGAGATCCGGCCCCTGCGGGCGGACTCCGGGTCGTACTCCCACCACCGGTCCTCGTGCCGCACCCAGAGGGAGATGCCGTCCGAGGCGACCGGGCGGCGCTCCGACGCGAACGAGGTGTCGCCCGCGTACACCGGCCGGCCGCCGTAGCACCGTCCGCCGTCGGGCAGTTCGAGCGACGGGTGGATGCCCGACCAGTGGTCGGACAGGCTGCCCTCGGGCTCGAACACCTCGGCGGGGCGCCCCGACCAGGTGGCCAGCCAGTCACCTTCGTGCGGCTGGGCGACCAGCCACTGGCCGCCCACGTACCGGACGGCCGCCCGGTACCAGCCGTGGGACGACGCGATCGGCAGGGTGAGGGTCCGCCGGTCGAGGACCTCGGTGGGCCCCACCACCACGGCCTCCGCGTTGAGGCGCACCACCAGGGCGGGCCACGCGTCCCCCAGCCGGTACCAGTCGTCCGCCCCGTGGCCGTACCGCCGCCTGCCCGTGTTCTTCGGTTCGACCGTGCCCAGACCCGGCAGGGCCTCCTCCAGCGCGGGCCAGCCCAGCTCGTCCAGGATGCCCGTGCGCAGGGTCCTCGCCAGGGCGGGGGCGGGCGAGACCGCCGTGATCCTGGCGACCGCCTCCGGCGCGGTGGCCAGGACCCGGTGCGAGGAGAAGCGGCTCAGCCGTCCCAACTGGTGGTCCAGCTCCGGCAGTCCGAAGGGCCGCGACAGATCGTCCGCCCGGTCACCGAACCACCCCACGAGCGCCGTGCGCAGCGCCGGATGGGCGGCGATCACGGCAAGCCGCCCCGTGGCGTCGCCGGTGTCCGCGACCTCCTCCACGCCCAGGCGCAGCAGCGGGGCGAACACGGGATCGGCGGCCAACGCGGCGAGGTCCCTGGCCCCTTCGGTCCGGTCGGACAGCCACGCGCCGAGGTGGAGACCGCGGGAGTCCGCGGCGGGACCGGCGACCGGCACACCCCACGCCAGACACGCGTCGAGCAGATCCAGGTCCGCCAGGACATGACGTCCGCGATTCCGCAGCAGCCGTACCGGCGTGCCGTCCGCCACCAGCCGGTCCACCAGCCGCTCCACCAGGGCCACTTCGGCGGGGATCCGCCGCGAGTCACGCCAGCCGCGCTCCCGGTGCGCGGCCCACGCCGACAGCCACTCGGCGGCCGGAACCGTCCCGTCCACCAGGAGGTCCACCGCGCCGCACCGGTCCAGGAACTCCAGCCAGACGGCGTCGAACTCCTCCGGACGGTCGCCCCCGGTGGCCGGCGTCAGCGCCAGCAGCCGTTCCCGCACCGAACGGTCCTCGGCCGCGACGGCGGTCAGCGCGGGCATCGCCGCCTTCCAGAAGCTCCCGGCCGCCCGGTTCATCGGACCCGTGTGGATGATCTCCCGGAGCAGCGACCGCTCCTCGTCCGCCGCGTCCAGACCCGCGCCCTTCGCGAGCCGCCGCAGATCCTCCAGCATCCCCGCGTACGGGGCGAGTCCGGCCGCGCACCGCTCCAGCGAGACCGCCCGGAACTGCCCGTACGCCTCGCCGGGCGACAGCCGGACCGTCAGCGCCTTCGCGTGCTCCCGCAGCGCCTTGCCGCTCAGCGCGCCCGCCCCCGCGAACTCCAGGAACACCTCGCGCAGCCGCTTCTCGTCCACCTCCAGCGCGTGCCGCTGCTCCGCCGCCCGCGCCTTGCCGAAGAACGCCGAGGCGTGCTGACGGGACTCGACGCCCAGGAAGAGCCGCGCCACCTGCTCGTAGTAGGTGGGCAGGAAGTGCGGTACGGACCGGTCGAGCCGCTCGCCGATCTCGTCGAACCCCTCCTTCGCCAGCCCCGGTTTGGTGGCGACGAGCCGGGTGAGCCGCTCCATCTCCTTGACCACGGCGAGCGCGTGGTGCCCGTTGGACGGATCGTTCACCAGCGCCCAGGCCGGGAAGCCCAGCGCCTGCGGCCTGACCCGGCCGACCGGCTCCGCCCGCGCCGGGCCGAACCCCAGGTACTCCAGCGACAGATCCTCGGCGGCGCCGATCGCCTCGGGCACCAGCCGGACCACCGCCCGCCCGTCCAGCGCCGGGTGTCCGTAACTCCGGGCCGTGAGCACATCGCCCTCCGCCCCGCCCCCGTACGGCAGGACCCCTCCGGCGTCCAGCAGCACCTTGACCGGCTTCCCGGCCGGACCGGCGGAACCGGCCGGCTCGCCCGGAGCCTGATGCTCCGGCGGTCTTACCTCGTTCACAGCGCCTTCTCCTCGTCGCTCTCGACCACACGGCCCGCGTACACCAGCGCGGCCATCCGCTCGCCCTCCGACCAGGCGACCGGCCCCACCTCGGCGAGCGGCAGCCGCCGCCCCGCCGCGTCACGCCACTCCAGCGCCCCCGTCACGGTCTCCGCCTCGGGGTAGTCGTCCCCCAGCCAGTAGGCCGCCTCCAGCGCGCGGCCGTCCTCCACCAGCGGGCAGACCGCCTGGCCGCCCCGGACCCGGTAGCCGAGCTGGACCGCGCGGGCCGTGGCGTGCCGGAGCTGGCCGAACTTCCCGTCCGCGTACGCGTTCCACACCCGCCCCCCGGCCGCGCCCTCGGCCCCGGACCCGGCGGGGCCGGCGCCGTCCTCCACGCGACCGGGACGCCGCCACACCTCGCGGAAGAGCTGCTCCGCCCCCTGCTCGACGCCCAGCTCGGCCGCGAACTCCCGCAGCTCCGACAGGTCTTCGAGGAGCACCGGGTGGGGGAGCAGCACCGTCTCCACCTCCGCCGGATCCAGCCGTACCGAGTCACCGTCCAGATCGACGATCCCCAGCCCCCGCACCGGATCCGCGTCCCGCAGGAAACCGGCGCGCGCGGTGTCCGCCGAGCCGTCCGCGGCCACCGGCGCCACCACCAGATCGCGCAGCACCGCCTGCCACGCCGGGTCCGGCCACACCCGCGCCAGCAGGGCCACCGGCACCGGCAGCGACCGGACCAGCCAGCCGTCCACCTGCTCCCGGCACTCCCGCTCGTGCCGCTCCAGCCACTCGGCGAGCTGCCGCAGGCGCACCACCTCGGCATCGTCCCTGAGCTTGGGCGGCACCTGCTTCAGCGCCCGGCCCGCGGCATTGCGGCACACCACCTTCGCGCCGTCCAGCGCGACGGCGTACCCGCCCGTCGTTTCGATCCAGCCCATGGCAGGATCCCCTCCCCGACCTCTGGTTTCCGAACTGAGATGACACTAGGTGACGGGTCTGACAACGCCCCCGCACCGCCTGTGAGGTGGTGGAAAAGACCCGTCACCACCACGCAACCGCCCGGCAACCCCGGCCCGGCAGGATCGGCTCATGACGGAGACTGCGCACGACCGCACGCCACCGCCACCACCGCCACGGGCAGAGACGCCACCGCCACCACCGCTATCGGCAGAGACACCACCGGCACAGACACCACCGCCGAACCCCGGCAGTCCGGCCGCCCGCGCGACGGCCGCGCCCCTGCCCGACAGCGCGGCACAGCTCTTCGGCCGGATCACCGCCCAGCTCGGCCACCAGCTCAGCCACGTCGCACGGAACGGAGCCCGCAGGAGCATGGACCACCCCACCCTCGTCGTCGTGGCCCACGGCAGCCGCGACCCGCGCGCCCTGCGCACCGTCACGACGCTGCTGGACCGGGTGCGCGAACTGCGCCCCGGCGTGGACGTACGCCTCGGCCACATCGAGATCGAGGAACCGCTGCTCTCCGACACCCTGGCGTCCCTCGCCACCGGCCGGGCCGTCCTCGTACCGCTGCTGCTCGGCCGGGGCGTCCACATCAAACGCGACCTGCCCGCGTTCGCCACCGCCGCCGCGCCCCGGCTGGAGACCCGTGTCGCGGCCCCGCTCGGTCCGCATCCGCTGCTCGTCGAGACGTTGTACGACCGGCTCCTCGAAGCCGGCTGGCCCACGGGCCCCGGCCGTCCCGGCGCGCACGACCGCGCCGCGGGCGTCGTCCTGGCCGCCGCCGGATCCCGCGACCCGGAGTCCGCCGCCGACACCCGCCGTACGGCCGCTCTCCTCGGCGAACGCCTCGGCGGCGTCCCGGTCCTTCCCGCGTACGCCTCCGCCGCCTCGCCCACGGTCCCCGAGGCGCTGCGCGCCCTGGCCGCCCGGGGCCGCCACCGGACCGCGATCGCCTCGTACTTCACCGCCCCCGGACATTTCGCGACCCGCAGCGCCGCCGACGCGCCGTGGATCGCCGCCGCCCCGCTCGGCGCGCACCCCGCGATGGCCCGGCTGCTGCTGCACCGTTACGACGAGGCGCTGGGGACGGCGTACGGCACAGCGGGACATGACACGGCGGGGAACGGCACGACGGGGAACGGCGCGGCAGGACGCCGCCTCCTCGCCCCCGCGTAGCGCGCGGGCCGGTTACGGTCGGTGCATGGCAGGAAAAGGCACAGGTACAGGCGCGGGAACAGGCACGAACGCGGGCGCGGCAACGGGCACAGGCACGGGCACACCGAGCGGCACCCCCAAGGGCACCCCCACCCCCACACCCACATCCACGGACGCGGGCGCGAACACCACCGGAACCACCCCACCGCCCCCCTCCGCCCCGGCGGGCGCCTACGACGACCGCGCCACCGAGCGCTGGGACGCCGAACCCGACAAACGCCCCGGCCGTACCGCCTTCCAGCGCGACCGCGCACGCGTGCTGCACTCCGCCGCCCTGCGCCGCCTCGCCGGGAAGACCCAGGTGGTCACCCCCGGCTCGCGCAGCCAGGAGTGGGACGCCAGCCCCCGTACCCGCCTCACCCACTCCCTGGAGTGCGCCCAGGTCGGCCGCGAGCTGGGGGCCGCACTCGGCTGCGATCCCGACCTCGTCGAGACCGCCTGCCTCGCCCATGACATGGGTCATCCGCCGTTCGGCCACAACGGGGAGCAGGCCCTTAACGACGTCGCCGCCGACTGCGGCGGCTTCGAGGGCAACGCCCAGTCGCTCCGCCTGCTGACCCGGATCGAGCCGAAGCGTTTCGTCCGCTCCCCGGAGAGCGGCGAACTCGTCAGCGTCGGTCTCAACCTCACCCGCGCCGCCCTCGACGCCGCCACCAAATACCCGTGGCCGCGCGGCGCGCACCCCACCCAGCCCGGTTCGGCGAAGTTCGGGGTGTACGAGGACGACCTGCCGGTCTTCCACTGGGCCCGCGCGGGCGCCCCGGCGAACCGCATCTGCTTCGAGGCGCAGGTCATGGACTGGTCCGACGACGTGGCCTACTCCGTCCACGACTTCGAGGACGCCCTTCAGGCCGGCCATGTCGACCCGGCCGCACTCGCCTCCGAGACCGAACGCGGCGGCATCTGGGCGGTCGCCGTCGGCCGCTACGTACCGGCCGACACGGACCCGGAAGAGCTGGCCGCCGCCCTCGACCGGCTCATGGCGCAGGAGTGGTGGCCGCACGGCCACGACGGTTCCGCCCTCGCCCAGTCCCGCCTCAAGGACGCCACCAGCCAGCTCATCGGCCGCTTCTGCGAGGCCGCCGAGGGCGCCACCCGGCAGGCGTACGGTCCTGGCCCGCTCACCCGGTACGCCGCCGAACTCGTCGTCCCGCGCGCCGCCCGCCACGAGTGCGCCGTCCTCAAGGCGGTCGCCGACCGCTACGTCATGCAGCGCGCCGAACAGGAGGCGCTCCGCGCCGACCAGCGTGTCGTCCTGGCCGAACTGGCCCAGGCGCTGAAGGACCGCGCCCCTCGCGGGCTCGACCCGCAGTTCCGCGCGCTGTTCGCCGCCGCGGATGACGACCGGGCGCGTCGACGCGTCATCGTCGACCAGATCGCCTCGCTCACGGACGCGGCGGCCCGCTCCCTCCACGCCGAACTGACCCGTCCCGCCTGAGGCGAATGAGCGACCCGCGCCCCTCATGGCGCACGCCCGCCGACGTGGACGTGTACGAAAGGCGGGTACGAAGTAACCGGATCACCTCAGGAACCGGATCACACCGATCCGGTCGGATCCGGCCGAGAGTCAGGCCCGTGGAGCGCTCCCTCTTTCGTCATCACGCTCCGTGCGGGACGCTCACAGATGGCGGCAGCACGAAGAGGAGGCATCAAGTGGTCGACGCACATCGGACATTTGTCATCGTCGGCGGAGGGCTGGCCGGGGCGAAGGCCGCGGAAACCCTCCGTAAGGAGGGGTTCACCGGCCGGGTGATCCTCATCGGTGACGAGCGCGACCACCCCTATGAACGACCGCCCCTCTCCAAGGGGTATCTGGCCGGCAAGGAAGAACGCGACAGCGTCTTCGTCCAGGAGCCCGCCTGGTACGCGCAGGCCCAGGTGGAGCTGCACCTCGGGCAGAGCGTCACCGCCGTGGACCGCGACACCAGGTGCGTACACCTCGGCGACGGCACCTCCCTGCGGTACGACAAGCTGCTTCTGGCCACCGGCGCCGAGCCGCGCAGGCTGGACATCCCCGGTACGGATCTCGCGGGCGTCCACCATCTGCGCCGGCTCGCCCACGCGGACCGGCTCCGCCAGGTCCTGACGGCCCTCGGCCGCGACAACGGCCATCTCGTGATCGCGGGCGCCGGCTGGATCGGCCTGGAGGTCGCCGCGGCGGCCCGCACCTACGGCGCCGAGGTCACCGTCGTCGAACCCGAGGCGACCCCGCTCCACCGCGTCATCGGCCCCGAACTGGGCCAGCTCTTCACCGATCTGCACCAGGAGCACGGCGTACGGTTCCACTTCGGCGCCAGTCTCACCGAGATCGTCGGCCAGGACGGCATGGTCCTGGCGGCCCGTACGGACGACGGGGAGGAGCACCCGGCGCACGATGTGCTCGCCGCGATCGGCGCGGCCCCCCGCACCGCCCTCGCCGAGGCGGCGGGCCTCACGCTCGCCGACCGGTCCACGGGCGGCGGCATCGCCGTGGACGCCGCCCTGCGCAGCTCCGACCCGGACATCTTCGCGGCCGGGGACGTGGCCGCGATCCCGCTGCCCGGACACGGGTCCGCGGCCGGCGCCGAGAGGGTCCGCGTCGAGCACTGGGCGAACGCGCTCAACGGTGGCCCGGCCGCCGCGCGCGCGATGCTCGGCCAGGACGTCCGGTACGACCGCGTGCCGTACTTCTTCTCCGACCAGTACGACCTCGGCCTGGAGTACTCCGGCTGGGCGCCGCCCGGCTCGTACGACCAGGTGGTGGTACGCGGCGACGCGGGAAAGCGGGAATTCGTCGCCTTCTGGCTGAAGGACCGCACGGTGCTCGCCGGGATGAACGTCAACGTCTGGGACGTCACCGAGGACATCCAGCGCCTGATCCGCTCCGGCGCCCGCCAGGACCTCGACGCCCTCGCCGACCCGGGCGTCCCGCTCGCCTCCCTGGGGACCTGACACCGGATACCGGCGGATACCGTCCGATCCCCGACACCCTGCGCCCGGCGGTCGATACCCGACATCCGGCGGGGGTGAGGGCCGACGGGTGTCCGGGGCTGTCGGTGGGTCCCCGTAGAATTCACGCGTGGCAGGCAGGATCAACGATGACGACGTGAAGGCGGTTCGGGACGCGGTCCCGATCGACGCCGTCGTGTCCGAGTACCTCCAGCTGCGCAGCGCGGGCGGCGGCAATCTGAAGGGGCTCTGCCCCTTCCACGACGAGAAGTCCCCCTCCTTCCAGGTCAGTCCGAGCAAGGGTCTCTTCCACTGCTTCGGCTGCCAGGAGGGCGGGGACACCATCGCCTTCGTGATGAAGATCGACCATCTCTCCTTCTCCGAGACGGTCGAACGGCTCGCCGCCCAGGCGGGCGTCACGCTGCGGTACGAGGAGGGCGGGTACAACCCGTCGAGCCAGCGCGGCGAGCGTACGCGGCTGGTCGAGGCCCACAAGATCGCCGCGAGCTTCTACGCCGACCAGCTCTCCGGGGACGAGGCCGCCATCGGCCGCACCTTCCTCGCCGAGCGCGGCTTCGACCAGGCGGCGGCCGAACACTTCGGCGTCGGCTACAGCCCGGTCGGCTGGGACCACCTCACCCGCTTCCTGCGCGGCAAGGGGTTCACCGACAAGGAGCTGATGCTCTCCGGGCTCTCCCAGGACGGCCGCCGCGGCCCCATCGACCGCTTCCGCGGCCGGCTGATGTGGCCGATCCGCGACATCTCCGGCGAGGTCGTCGGCTTCGGCGCGCGCAAGCTCCGCGAGGACGACAACGGGCCGAAGTACCTGAACACCCCCGAGACGGCGATCTACAAGAAGTCCCAGGTCCTGTACGGCGTCGACCTGGCCAAGAAGGACATCGCCAAGTCCAGCCGCGCCGTCGTCGTCGAGGGGTACACGGACGTGATGGCCTGCCATCTCGCCGGTGTCACCACGGCCATCGCCACCTGCGGCACGGCCTTCGGCGGCGACCACATCAAGATCCTCCGACGGCTCCTGATGGACAACGGCAGCGCCCGGGTGATCTTCACCTTCGACGGGGACGCGGCCGGCCAGAAGGCCGCGCTGCGCGCCTTCGAGGACGACCAGAAGTTCGCCGCCGAGACCTACATCGCCATCGCCCCCGACGGCATGGACCCCTGCGACCTGCGGCTCGCCAAGGGCGACGCCGCCGTCCAGGACCTGGCCGAACCGCGCACCCCGCTCTTCGAGTTCGCGATCCGCCAGATCGTCTCCCGGTACGACCTGGAGACCCCGGCGGGCCGCGCCGCCGCGCTCGACGAGGCCGCACCGATCGTGGCCCGTATCAAGAACGGCTCCTCGCAGCACGAGGTCGCCGTCCAGCTCGCCGGCATCCTCGGCATCCTCGACACCCAGTTCGTCGTCAAGCGGGTCGCCCAGGTGGCCCGCTGGGCGCGCGACCGCGGCGGCCGGGGCCCGTCGTCCGGCCCCGAGCAGCGCGAGCGGCAGCCGTACGGGACGGAGGCACGGCCGGTCCCCTCCGGCCCCGCGCTCACCCTGCGCAGCCCGGCCCACCGCACCGAGCGCGAACTGCTCAAGCTCGCCCTCCAGCGGCCCGAGCTGGTCTCCCCGGCCTTCGACGCCTACGGGGAGGACGAGTTCACCGCCCCGCCGTACGCCGCCGTACGCCGCGCGATCGAGGACGCGGGCGGCGCCGAGTCGGGCCTCCGGTCCGCCTCCGAGTATCTGGCCCGGGTCCGTGAGGCCGCACCGAACGACTCGGTGCGCGCCATGGTCACGGAGCTGGCGGTGGAGGTCTTCCGGGGCAGGACCATCGACGAGGTGTACGCGGGACAGCAGCTCGTCCATGTCAGGCTGCGCGCCGTGGACGGCCGTATCCAGGACGTCACGGGCACGCTGACCCGACTGGGCAGCCAGGGCGACCCGGAGCGGTACGAGGCCGTCCAGAAGGAGCTGTGGGTGCTCCAGCAGTACGGTCAGGCGCTGCGCGCCCGAGGCGCGGAAGCCCTCTGACGCCGGAGCCGCGCCCCGCCGGGTGACGCCAGGGGCCGCCCGAGGACGGTACGGGGCCACCCCGGCCGCACGGCTGTAACGGGCCGGTTACGGACCGGACTCAGAAAGTCGCCGCACGCCCCTCGTGGCGGCGATATCCCGTACCCCACACTGGGGACCGGTGCCTGAGTCCTCGGAGCGCGGCCCGTCCATCGCCATGGACACCCCCACTCCCCGCGGATCCGTTCATCGTGTACGGGACGGAAGGCGGCCCGGCCGCCCCCGCCCCGCTGCCGTACGCCCCCGAACCGGCAGCGATCACCCTGGAGGTCGCCCCCCGTGCAGACCCGGACCCTGATCGAGACACCGGCGGAGGCGCCGGACGTGTCCACCGCCGGACGCGTCGGCGCCGTACCGCCGCAGAGCCGTGCGGCCCACCACCCCGAGACGGCCGTCCCGGAGCAGGTCCTCCCGGCGACGGCCGTTCCCGGGACCTCCGTGGAACCCGGCGGCCCCGAGGAGTTCCCTGAACCCGCCGAGTCCCAGGAGCCCGCCGAGTTACGGGAACCCCCGGAGTCCCAGGGATCCCCGGGCCCCGAGGACGCCGAGGACTCCGACGATCCCGCCGAGCTCAGTGGATCCCTCGGGCCGCTCACCGAACATCCCGTGGAGGAGGTGCCCCTCGTGCCCGAACCCGCGGCGCGGCGGGGCAGCCGCGCCGACACCGGCGGGCCCTCGTCCGACCTCTTCCGGCAGTACCTCCGGGAGATCGGCAGAATCCCGCTGCTCACCGCCGCCGACGAGGTCGAGCTGGCCCGCCGCGTCGAGGCCGGCCTCTTCGCCGAGGAGAAGCTGAGTGCCGCCAGCGACCTCGACACGGAACTCGACTCGGATCTCGCCCTGGACCTCGACCGGCTCGTCGTCCTCGGCCGGATGGCCAAGCGCCGCCTCATCGAGGCCAATCTGCGTCTCGTCGTCTCCGTCGCCAAACGGTACGTCGGCCGCGGACTGACCATGCTCGACCTGGTCCAGGAGGGAAACCTGGGCCTGATCAGGGCTGTCGAGAAGTTCGACTACGCGCGCGGCTACAAGTTCTCCACGTACGCGACCTGGTGGATCCGCCAGGCGATGTCCCGGGCCCTCGCCGACCAGGCCCGCACCATCCGGGTGCCGGTCCATGTGGTCGAGCTGATCAACCGCGTCGTACGGGTCCAGCGCCGGATGCTCCAGGAGCGCGGCTACGAGCCGGCCCCCGAGGAGGTCGCCGCCCAGCTCGAACTGACCGCCGACCGCGTCAGGGAGGTGCTGAGGCTCGCGCAGGAGCCCGTCTCCCTGCACGCCCCGGTGGGGGAGGAGGACGACGTCGCGCTCGGGGACCTGATCGAGGACGGCGACGCCGCGTCCCCCGTCGAGTCCGCGGCCTTCCTGCTCCTCCGCGAGCACCTGGAGGCCGTGCTCTCCACACTCGGCGAGCGCGAACGCAAGGTCGTGCAGTTGCGGTACGGCCTGGACGACGGCCGGCCCCGCACCCTGGAGGAGATCGGCAGGATCTTCGGCGTGACCCGCGAACGCATCCGCCAGATCGAGTCGAAGACCCTCAGCAAACTGCGCGACCACGCCTACGCCGACCAGCTCCGCGGCTACCTGGACTGATCCGCGCGGCGTCGCGGATCAGCCCCCGCGCCTCCCGGCGCCACCACCCGCCTCAGTCGACCTCCACCACCGCCTGAGCGAACTGCGCCTGGTAGAGACGCGCGTAGGCGCCCTCGGCGGCCAGGAGCGCTTCGTGCGTGCCCTGTTCCACTATGGAGCCGTTCTCCATGACGAGGATCACGTCCGCGTCCCGGATGGTCGAGAGACGGTGCGCGATCACGAAGCTGGTCCGGCCGTGCGCCAGGCGCGCCATGGCCTTCTGGATCAGCACCTCGGTACGGGTGTCGACCGAGCTGGTCGCCTCGTCGAGAACCAGGATCACCGGGTCCGACAGGAAGGCGCGGGCGATCGTGATGAGCTGCTTCTCGCCGGCGCTGACGCCCGACCCCTCGTCGTCGATGACGGTGTCGTAACCGTTCGCCAGGGTCCGTACGAACCGGTCGGCGTGCGCCGCCCGCGCCGCCTCCTCGATCTCCTCCCGCGACACGTCGCGCGAGGCCCCGTACGCGATGTTCTCCGCTATCGTCCCGCCGAACAGCCAGGTGTCCTGAAGGACCATGCCTATCCCGGACCGCAGCTCCTCCCGCGACATCCGCGTCACATCCACACCGTCGAGCAGGATCCGGCCGCCGGTCACCTCGTAGAACCGCATCAGCAGGTTCACCAGCGTCGTCTTGCCGGCCCCCGTCGGACCCACGATCGCCACGGTCTGCCCCGGCTCCACGGCCAGCGACAGGTCCTCGATCAGCGGCTTGTCGGCCTCGTAACGGAACGCCACGCCCTCCAGGACGACCTGACCCCGCGCCTTGCGCAACCGCTCCACCGCCGGGGCGTCGGCCTCCTGCTCCTCCGCGTCCAGCAGCTCGAAGATCCGCTCGGCGGAGGCGACCCCGGACTGGACGAGGTTGGCCATCGAGGCGACCTGCGTCAGGGGCATCGAGAACTGCCGCGAGTACTGGATGAACGCCTGGACGTCACCGATCGACAGCGTGCCGGAGGCGACCCGCAACCCGCCGACCACCGCGACCAGCACATAGTTGAGGTTGGAGATGAAGAGCATCAGCGGCTGCATGATCCCGCTGTTGAACTGCGCCTTGAACCCGGCGTCGTACAGCTTGTCGTTCTGCTCGCGGAACGCCTCGGCCGACTCGTCCTGCCGCCCGAAGACCCGCACCAGGGAGTGCCCGGTGTACATCTCCTCCACATGGGCGTTGAGCGAGCCGGTGACCTTCCACTGCTCGACGAAATGGGGCTGCGACCGCTTGCCGACCTTCGCCGCGACGAACACCGACAGCGGCACCGTCACCAGCGCGACCAGCGCCAGCAGCGGCGAGATCCAGAACATCATCACCAGCACGCCGATGATCGTCAGCAGCGAGTTGATGAGCTGGCCCATCGTCTGCTGGAGGGTCTGCGAGATGTTGTCCACGTCGTTCGTCGCCCGGCTGAGGACCTCGCCGCGCGGCTGCTGGTCGAAGTAGGACAGCGGCAGCCGCGACAGCTTCGCCTGGATGTCCTCGCGCATCCGGTACACCGTGTTGTTGATCACCCGGATCGAGAGCCGGCTCGACACGAGCATCAGCAGCCCGGCGCCGACGTACACGGCCAGCGCCATCAGCAGCACGGTGCCCACCGCGCCGAAGTCGATGCCGTGCCCGGGGGTGAAGTCCACCCCGGAGAGCAGATCCGCGAGCCCGTCGTCCCCCTTGGCCCGCAGTCCCTCGATGGTCTGCTCCTTGGTGACCCCCGCCGGGGACTGCCGGCCGATCACCCCCGCGAAGATCAGGTTGGTGGCCTCACCGAGGATCTTCGGACCCCACACCGAGAGCCCGACACTGAGCACGCCCGCCGCGACCATCCACCACAGCGTGACCTTCTCCACCGACAGCCGCCGCAGCAGCCGCCTGCTCGACCCCTTGAAGTCCATGGACCGCTGCGTCGACGCGGCCGTCATCATGCGTCCGCCAGGACCGCTCATCAGGCAGCCTCCGCCTCGGTCAGTTGGGAGAGCACGATCTCCCGGTAGGTCTCGTTGCCCGCCATCAGCTCGTGGTGCCGGCCCTCGCCGACGACCCGGCCCTCGTCCAGGACCACGATCCGGTCGGCGTCCCGGATCGTGGAGACCCGCTGGGCGACGATCAGTACGGTCGCCTCCGAGGTCTCCCGCGCCAGCGCGGCCCGCAGCGCCGCGTCCGTCGCGTAGTCCAGCGCCGAGAACGAGTCGTCGAAGAGATAGATCTCCGGCTGCCGCACCAGCGTCCGCGCGATGGAGAGCCGCTGCCGCTGCCCGCCGGAGACATTGGTGCCGCCCTGCGCGATCGGCGCGTCCAGCCCGCCCTCCAGCGACGCCACGAACTCCCTGGCCTGCGCCACCTCCAGCGCGTGCCACAGCTCCTCGTCGGTCGCGTCCGGGTTGCCGTACCGCAGGTTCGTCGCGACCGTCCCGGAGAACAGATACGGCTTCTGCGGCACCAGACTCACCGTCCTGGCCAGCAGGGCGGGATCGAGCCCGCGCACGTCGGAACCGTCGACCAGCACCTCGCCGCCCGTCGCGTCGAACAGCCGTGGGATCAGCCCCAGCAGCGTCGACTTCCCGCTGCCCGTCGACCCGATGACCGCCGTCGTCTCGCCCGGCCGCGCGGTCAGCGAGACCTCCCGCAGGACGGGCTCCTCGGCACCCGGGAAGCGGAACTCGGCGCCCCGTATCTCCAGATGACCGTGCCGACGCAGCTCCCGCACCGGGTTCTCGGGCGGTACGACACTCGACCTGGTACCCAGCACCTCCTCGATGCGCTCGGCGCACACCTCGGCGCGCGGCACCATCATGAACATGAAGGTGGCCATCATCACGGCCATCACGATCTGCATCAGATACGCGAGGAACGCGGTCAGTGCCCCGATCTGCATCCCGCCGCTGTCGATCCGCTGCGCGCCGAACCAGACGACGGCGATCGACGACAGGTTCACGACCGTCATCACGGTCGGGAACATCAGCGCCATCAGCCGGCCGGTCGACAGCGCGACATCGGTCAGCTCCGTGTTGGCGCCCTTGAAGCGCCCCTTCTCGTAGTCGTCCCGGACGAATGCCCTGATCACACGGTTGCCGGTGATCTGCTCCCGCAGTACCCGGTTGACCGTGTCCAGCCGCGTCTGCATCGTACGGAACAGCGGCCGCATCTTCTTGACGATCAGGCTCACGGAGATCCCGAGGACCGGCACCACCCCGAGCAGCACCGCCGACAGCGGCACGTCCTGGCCGAGCGCCATGACGATGCCGCCCACACACATGATCGGCGCGGACACCATCAGCGTGAACGACATCAGGACCAGCATCTGCACCTGCTGGACGTCGTTGGTGGTACGGGTGATCAGCGAGGGGGCCCCGAAGTGCGCCATCTCACGGGCGGAGAAGCTCTGCACCTGTCCGAACACGGCGGCCCGCACGTCCCGGCCCAGGGCCGAGGCGGTCCGCGCGCCGTAGTACACGGCGCCGACATTGCAGATCACCTGGACGACACTGACGGCGATCATGATGCCGCCGAAGCGCATGATGTAGCCGGAATCCCCCTTCACCACACCGTTGTCGATGATGTCGGCGTTGAGGGTCGGCAGGTAGAGGGTGGCGATCGTCTGGAGGAGCTGGAACGCCACCAGCAGGACTATCGGTTTCTTGTACGGGGCGAGATGGGCTCGCAGAAGTTGTAGCAGCACACGCAGTCTCTCGGGCTCGGCTCGGATTCGGCTGGCCGAACGGCGCAGACCGGTCGGCGAAGATCAGGGGGTCCCGACCCTCCATCTTGCGGCACGCAACCCGCCGAACCCCAAGGGTTTAAGTCCAAGGACGGGTCAAGAACACCCCCGGACCGGCACCCCGCCCCAGCGATCCGCTCACCCCGTTTCCCCGGGAACAGCCTCCCCGCGCCGGACCCCGCCCAGCCCCCGGGATCACCCGGAGCCGGCCCCGACGATCCCCGGACTCAACCCCCGAGAGACCCCTGCCCGAGCCCCCCGGGCCCGAACGCCCCCGGGTGCACCTGCTCCCGCGTCGCCCGGTACTGATGCCGAACGGCCGCTCCCACCGCCGTGTCGTCACCCGGCTCGAACACCTGCGCTGCCGCGCCCTGCCAGGCCGGCGGGTGCTGCGGCGAATGCGTCCCCCGCGCGACCCCGAGCGCCCACGCCGCCTGCCGCGCCGCGCCCAGCGCCGCGTAATCCGCCGGCTGCGGCACGACGACCTGCGCGCCGAAGACCGAGGGCGCCAAGGCCTGAACGGCGGGCAACTCGGCGGCGGCACCCAGCAGGAACACCCGGCGCACCTCCACCCCGCGCCCGCGCAGCACGTCCATCGCGTCGGCGAGCGAGCAGAGCATCCCCTCGAACGCGGCCCGCGCCAGATGCTCCGGCTTCATCGACTCACGCCGCAGCCCGGTCAGCGTGCCCGCCGTGTGCGGAAGCTGCGGGGTCCGCTCACCCTCCAGATACGGCAGGAACACCAGCCCCGAGGAGCCCGGCGTGGACTTCAGCGCCAGCGCGGACAGCTCCCCCAGATCCGCCGTCCCCAGCAGCTCCGCCGTACCGCGCAGCGCTCTGACCGCGTTCAGCGTGTGGACCACCGGCAGATGCATGCCCGTCGCGTCCGCGAAGGAGGTGATCAGCCCGGACGGATCGGCCGCCGCCTCGTGGTGCACGGCCATCACGGAACCCGAGGCGCCCAGCGACACCACCGCGTCCCCGATCCCGACCCCCAGCCCGAAGGCCGCCGCCATCGTCTCGCCGGTCCCCGCCGAGATCAGCAGGCCCTCCGGTGTCGTCCCCGCCGCGTCGGCAGGACCGAGCACCTCCGGCAGCGCCGCCTGATGCCCGAGCGCCAGCTCCACCAGATCGGGCCGGTACGCACCCGTACGGGCCGACCAGTAGCCCGTCCCCGAGGCCGCGCCCCGGTCGGTCGTCCGGCGCGCGGGACGACCGAGCAACTGCCAGACGAGCCAGTCGTGCGGCTGGAGCACCAGCGCGGTGCGGTGCGCCGCGTCCGGCTCGGTCCGCGCCATCCAGCGCAGCTTCGCCACCAGCCGGCTCGACTGCGGTACGGACCCGACGGCCTCGGCCCACGCCTGCCGCCCGCCCAGCGCGTCGACCAGGTCGGCGGCGGCGACCTGCGCCCGCTTGTCGTTGCCGATCAGCGCGGCCCGTACGGGATTGCCCTGGCGGTCCAGCGCCACCATGCCGTCCTGCTGCGCCGCCACGCCGATGGCCTGCACGCCCTCCAGGAGCCCGCCCGAGGCCGCCTCCCCGAGGGACAGCAGCCACACCTGGGGATCGACCTCGGTGGCTTTGGGTTCGACCGGATGCTGCGCGTACCCCTGACGCAGTACGGCACCTGTGTCCGCGTCGCAGACGACGACACGCGTGAACCCGGACGAACTGTCCAACCCGGCGACTATTCCCATGACACCCGATTCTGCCGCACGCGCGCCATGAACAGCGCGCGGCGGGGGCGATCAGGTATTGCTGGTGCCCCAGTCGTCGAGACCGTTCTGGCTCCGTTCCCGCAGCGAGCGGACCCGCTGGGCGACCGAGTCGGGCACCTTGTCCCCGAGTTTGTCGCCGACGACGCCGTTCACGGAGTGGTACGCCCGCCCCGCGACCTCGCGGCCGGTCTGCGCGGCCGACTCGGCGGCGTTGCGCACCGCCGGATTCTGCGACACCTGCCGTGCGGACTTCTTGATCTGCTCGTAGCGCTCGCGGCCCGCCCGCGTTCCGAGAACGTATCCGCAAGCGAGTCCGGCGATGAACGTGAGGCGGTACCGCATGGCTGCCCAGCCTTCCTGAATGTCGGCGTCCCGTGCGCCGGCGGTCGGACGTCGGTCTGTGCCCTCCGCCTACCCCGTCCCGGCCCGGGTTCACCCGAGGTGACCCGGCTCGATACCGATTGGCGGAGCACCCCCCTGCTTGCGCTAATGTATGTGTCGCAGCGAACGCGCGCCGCCCGGGAGGACCCGGGTAGGTACGTTCGGTGCAAACGCAGCAATCCCCTGTAGCTCAATTGGCAGAGCAGCCGGCTGTTAACCGGCAGGTTACTGGTTCGAGTCCAGTCGGGGGAGCGCGATCCCCTGTAGCTCAATTGGCAGAGCATTCGGCTGTTAACCGGAGGGTTGCTGGTTCGAGTCCAGCCGGGGGAGCGGGATAGACGGAAGGGACCCTTAGGGGTCCTTTTTCGTTATGTCCACTTTCGTCGCACCCGCCCCACGGCCACGCTCCCCACTCCGTCCGCGCGTGGCCTCCGCATCCCTCGTACGGCTGTACCCACATGTTCCTGGAACCGGGCAGGGCGCGGCGAAGTCTTCATGGTCAAGTGATGCCGACCATCCGAAGCAGGAGATCGTATGAGCGGCTATGCTGCGGCAGAACGGCGCGCACAAATGTGCGCGACGCGCCGTTAGGGGCGGTAGCTCAGCCGGTTAGAGCAGCGGACTCATAATCCGTCGGCCGTGGGTTCGAGTCCCACCCGCCCCACTCAAGAAAAAACGATGTGACCTGCGTGAACGGCGCCTTCAAGCTAGCAGCTTGAAGGCGTTTGCCACATAAACGCCACACCGTAGCCCCCGTACGATTTTTTTCACGGCTTCCGTCAGGGCCGAGCGGCGCCTGTCCGGAGACCGCTCCCGCGCCGTGGTCCGGTGGGTACGCCCTTCCCCTGGCGCCCCTGCGTGCCGATGCTCCCGGCACACCTGCGTACCGATGCCGTGGACATCGTCGACGCCCTCGTCAGTACAGGTCTCCGACGGGGGTGAGGTGACCGCGCTACGGCCCAGGGGCTTCACCTTCGTCTCCAAGAGGCCGAGCGGACTGGTCTTCACCGCTCCCGAAGGCGGCGCCCGGCGCTCCGGAGCGCTCTACGCCTGTCGCGTCTGTCGCTGGAAGCCCGCCCTCGACGCGTCTGTCGCTGGAAGCTCGCCCTCGACGCGGCCGGCGCGGCGGGCGCGGCCGGCCTCGCCAAGTGCCCGACGCCGCAACGGAGGTTCGCCCCGGAGCGGCGAACACGCATCACGACATCGGTCCGGCCGCCGGAGGTTCCATCCGTCGGAGGTTCCATGGGCACTCGCTTGCAGAATCTGTCACTTAGTGACACTGTCACTAAGTGACAGGCAGGCGTCTGGCCTCGCCTTCTTGCGACACCTGTCGCCGACCACAGGAAGGATCGACATGGCACTGCCGGAGACCATCACCGTCGAGGAGTTCTTCGAGCCGTCGGCTCGCGCGCAGGTCACCCTCTCGCCGGACGGGACGAAATTGGCGTACCTGGCGCTGTGGCAGAACCGTATGAACGTCTGGATCGAGAGCGTCGACGCGCCGGGGGACGCGCGGTGCGTGACCACCGAGGACCGCGGAGTGGCGAGTTACCACTGGACCCGTGACCCGCGGTGGTTGCTCTACACCCGGGACCAGGGCGGCGACGAGAACGTGCACCTCTACCGCGTCGACCTGGAGGCCCCGGACGCTCCCGCGGTGGACCTCACGCCCTATCCCGGGGCGCGGACCGTGGGCCTGGACCTGCCGGCCGGGCGGCCCGGCAAAGCGATCACCCAGCTGAACCTGCGCGACCCGGCCCGGTTCGACCTGGTCGAACTGGACATCGCCACGGGCGACCTCGCGACCCTCGCCCGGAACCCCGGCGGCAATGTCGAGGGGTGGCTGTACAGCGAGCGCGAACTGTTCGCGGTGGGGACGACGGCCGAGGGCGATGTCGAGCTGTCCCGGTGGGACGGGGCGACGGGTGCGCTGGACCCCGTGGTGCGGTTCGAGGGCGGTGACGCTCCGCTGGGGATCTACCCCCTGGAGGTCACGCCGGACGGCTCCGGAGTGTGGCTGGGCTCGAACCGTGGGAGCGACCGTCTCCGCCTGGCCCGGCTCGACCTGGCCACCGGCAAGGAGGAAGAGGTCGACTCCCACCCGCGATACGACCTGGACACCCGCGCGCGGGCCTTTCCCGTCCTGCCCTCCCCGCTGATCCGCAGCCGACGCACGGGTGATCTGCTCGGAGTCCGGTATCTCGGGGAGCGGCAGGTGATCCACGCGCTGGACCCGCACTTCGCCGCGGTACTGGAGAACCTGGAGAAGCTGTCCGACGGTGATCTCGCCGCGCTCTCCTCCGACGAGAGCGGACAGCGGTGGGTGGCCTCCTTCACCCACGACCGCGATCCCGGGGTCACCGTCCTCTACGAGCACACCACGGGCGAGGCCCGTCTGCTCCACCGGGCGAAGCCGCATCTCGACCCCGAGTCGCTGGCACCGATGCGACCGGTGTCGATCACCTCCCGTGACGGTCTGACGCTGCCCTCCCACCTGACGCTGCCGGTCGGTGTCCCGGCGTCCCGGCTGCCGCTGGTGCTGTTGGTCCACGGCGGTCCCTGGACCCGGGACAGCTGGGGGTACAGCCCTGTCGCACAGCTCTTCGCCAACCGCGGCTGTGCGGTGCTACAGGTCAACTTCCGCGGCTCCACCGGCTACGGCAAGGCCTTCACCAGGGCCGCTGTCGGGGAGTTCGCCGGCAAGATGCACGACGACCTCATCGACGGCGTGCGGTGGGCGGTCGACCAGGGTTACGCCGACCCGGACCGTGTGGCGATCCTCGGAGGCTCCTACGGCGGCTACGCGGCGCTGGTCGGTGTCACCTTCACGCCGGACGTCTTCGCCGCCGCCGTCGACATCGTCGGCATCTCGGACCTGGCCAACTTCATGCGCAGCCAGCCCGACTTCGTCAAACCGATGCTCGCCTACAACTGGTTCACGTACGTCGGTGACCCGGCCGACCCGGAGCAGGAGGCCGACATGCTGGCCCGCTCCCCGATCAGCCGCGTCGACCAGATCCGTACACCGCTGATGGTGGTGCACGGCGCCAACGACGCCCGCGTCGTCGTCGCCGAGTCCGACCAGCTCGTCGAAGCCCTCCGCGCACGAGGTGTCCCCGTCGAGTACACCGTCATGAAGGACGAGGGCCACGCCATCGAGAACCCGGAGAACGTGGTCGCCCTCTACGCCGCGGTGGAACGCTTCCTGGCCGAACATCTGGGCTTCGAGGCGCACGCCTCCTGACCCACGTCTCCTGACTCCCACCCCCCCCTGACTCACACCCTCCTGACCCACGCCTCCTGATCCCCACTTGCGCATCCCGCCATGCGCATCCTTTTTCAAGGGAGCCACCATGCCTCAGACGCTGCCCCAGCGGCTGTACCTGATCTGCTACACCGTGGACAAGGGCAAGTTCCAGCTCGACAGCACGCAGGGCCGTGGCCAGCTCCTGCGGGCCGGCGCCATGACCGAGCTGGCTCGCGACGGACTGCTCGACGCCACGGGAGGGAAGGTGGTCCGAAGGCCCGGGAAGACGCCGGACGACTCCTTCGCCGCCTCGGTATGGGGAGACCTGCCCGAAAGCAAGCCGAAGGGCTGGCTCAACCACGTGCACAACAAGGCCCACACCGCCGAGGCGCCGGTCCGTGACCAGCTCGCCGCCGCGGGAGAGGTCACCATCTCCCGCGGCAAGTTGATGGGACTCATCCCTTCCGAGCGTGTCACCGTCGCGCATCCGGAGGAGGTGCGTGTCCTCCAGGAGCGGGTACGCGCCACCGTGCTCGACGGAGCCGACCCCGCGTCGATGTCGTTGGAGGACCTGGCCATGGCCGTGTTCGTGGCGGAGGTCGAGGTGGTCTGCGTGTTGAGCCGCGCGGAGATCGGGGCTCACAAGCAGGAGCTCAAGAGGCTCTTCACACGGTTCGACGAGATCGTCCCCGGCCTGCGCCCGGCGCTGCGCGACTCGTACCTGGCGAGCCGGGCGGTCGGCGGCGGCTGGAGCGCCTGAGCGCAGGCCCAGGCGAGGGGGGCCTCCGGCGGAGGGGGGTGTGCCCCCCCCCGCGGGCGGGGGGCGGGGGCGGTGTGGGCCCCCCGGCGGGCGGGGGGGGGCC
>NZ_JBHZDA010000039.1:52951-59274 GCF_042755665.1 Streptomyces sp. NPDC059142 | reverse complement strand
GGCCGTTGCTCGCGGTCGCCGGGCCACCTCGCCAGTACGGGCCGAAACCCTGTTCCACCTGGCCTTTAGCGGGATTGCAGCGTCCCCGCCCTCTGCTGTGCAGCCCAAAGAAGGGCCTTTCGCGCTCCGTTTTCTGGTGCGCACCAGAAGATTCCCATCTGGTGCGCACCAGAGTCAAGCGGTTCGGTAGGTTCAGCGCCGTATCCGCCTCGCGGTGCGTCTCCAGAAGACCGCGTAGGTGAGGGGTGCCGGTAGCCAACAGTCCTTAACTCCGAGCCTGTTAACCCCTGTTGACCTGCGGCGATGTGAGGCATGCTGTGAAGGTCAGTGAGGATCGACCGGCGGGCGGTGGCCAGTGGGCGAAGGACTCCGGAGCGCGCGAAAATCTCGCGGGTGGTCCCAAGAGCGGCTGATCCGAGAGATTGAGGAGTACGCCCGGCGGCATCTCACGGACGTTGCGTCGGCTGCGAGCCTGCGCGTCTACGTGTCCGAGTGGGAGAACGGCAAGCGCACCATCTCGGACCGGTACGCCGTGATCCTTCGTCACTTGCTCGGTGTCACGGACGCTGAACTACGGGCAGCCCCCGCCGCGAGCGGGTCATCCACTGCCGATGGCTACGATGATCTGCTCGCTCGAATCGACTCGGCGAGCAGCGTGGGGCAGTCCATGGTCAAGACGTTCAACGACCAGACCGAACTACTGCGGACCATGGACCGGCAGATGGGAGCCTCCGGCCTGGTCGACCAGATGGCCGGGCACCTCGCGGCCCTTGAGGACGCGCTCAACTTCGCCGTGCTCCCGGAGACGCGCCGGCCAGTCGCGCTCGCGCTCGCAGGGGCGGCCACCCTCGCGGCGTGGCAGGCGCTCGACTCGGGGGCGGTCGAACGGGCGTGGCGCCACTACGAACTGGGGAAAAGGGCCGCGCAGGACGCGGACGCGCCCATGTACCTCGCTCACGCCATGGCGGAGCAGGCGTACGTACTGTGCGAGGCGGGCCGCCCGACGCTCGGTGTCTCCCTCGTACGAGACGCGCAGCGGACCGTGGAAGGGAAGGCATCCCCGCGCCTCCGGGCATGGCTGTACGCCGCAGAGGCGGAGCTGTGCGCGCAAGCAGGAATGCCCGACGACTGCCATCGCGCGCTCGAAGCGGCAGCCACGACCATTCCGGCCGGAGCCGAGGACCGGGACCCGGACATGCTGAGCATCTTCCTCAACAGCGCTCACCTCGCGCGATGGAACGGCAACGTCCTCGCCATGCTGGGTGATGACGATGCCGTGGGCAGCCTGTACGGCGCGCTCGAAGTGGTGGACCCGTCCTTCGTGCGCGCGCAGGCCGGGCTTCGGTGCGATCTGGCCCACGCGCATCTCACGCGAGGCGAGTACGACCAGGCCGCCTCGCACCTGCGCCAGGCGCGGTTGCTCGCGAACCGTACGGGCTCCGTACGGCAGCGTCGGCGGATCGATCTCCTCAGCGCGCGGCTGTAGCTCCGGCGCCACCACGGTTGGCCAGGATGTGGAGCAGGGCAACCAGCGTGCCGGACCCCATCAGGTCCCCCTTGGCCATCAGGCCGGGCACGTCCGACAGCGGTACCCACTCGACGTGGCCGGCCTCTTCCAGATCCGTGGGCTCTCCGACGCGCTCAGCACCTCGGCCCACGAAGATCTCATGCGGAGAGTCGACCATTCCCACCATCGGCTGATACGTCACGACGTGGTCCAGCGAGGCGGGGCGCCAACCGGTCTCTTCCTCTACCTCTCGGAGCGCCGTGGCCTCGGCATCCTCGCCGGCGTCCACGATGCCGCCCGGGAGCTCCCAGCCCCATTGCTGGGGTACGAAGCGATACCGCCACAGCATGAGTACGCGGTCCTGGTCATCCAGCACAGCCGAGATGGCGACGCGTTGAAGCCGGACCACGTGATGCTCGAAGCGCTCCACCCCGGGAGGCTCCACGTCCCACAGATCGAGCTTTACCCAACGGTTGTCGTAGATGGTCCGCTCGCCGTGAATCTTCCAGGGTTCCAACCCGGTCGGAGTCTCGATGCTCACGCCGCCCGGCACGCGGTAGGAACTACGCCCCCGTACCTCCAGGACACCCTCTGAGACCAGCCGGGCGAGCACCTGCCGCAGCGCGGTACGCCCGATACCCAGCCGCTCTACCAGGGTCCGTTCCGACGGGAGCTTGTCGCCCGGGGCAAGCTCCCCGGAGGCCAGCCACTCCCGGATCGTCTCGTACACCTTCGTCGTCTTCGGCCCCATCTGCGGCATGCTCCCCAATCGCTCATCCACGTCGCCCCACCGCTACCCATCCGAGAATGCGTATCTCTTAAGCGTCGCACGTCTTCCCCCCGCGATGTCTCTTCGGGAAACTCGATCGCTTATGTCATACGGAGTCCTGTGCGCCCCTCTGTGTGCATCCCTGCGACGGAACTTGTTCTCTTCCCTCCGCCGGTTGGATGTGCCGCCATGGATTGACGAAGCAATTCCGTATGAATCTCCCGGCAAGGTGAGGGGCTGATCGGGCATGGCAACCACGCAGTCGAAGTGCGGAGCACCAACGAAGTCAGGAGGAAGCTGCCAGCGGAAGGCGATGGTGGGAACGTCTCGCTGCAACCTGCACCAGGGGTCGTGGTCGGCGTACGGCGTGGCCAAGCGCAAGGCCGATGAAGCGAAGAAGAAGGCCAAGCCGCGACGGAAGAAGTAGCCGGTCGCGGGGCCGTCCGTGGGCCGTACGAGGTCGGCCAACGGTGACCGGCAACGACCAAGGGCGACCGTCCGGCGGCTGGTCAGTACGGGGGAGGAGCTGATCGTCCCAGGTCCGCCCGGTGCCCCATGACTTCCTCCGCAACAAGAAGCAGGAGTGGGAGGAGTACCGCTCCGAGGTCACCGCCTTCGAGCTGAAGAAGAACCTCCCGGTGCTGTAGGGGAGCCCCCCCGCTCCGCCGACGCGACGCTCGGGCCCGCACCCACGACGGTGCGGGCCCGAGGCCGTTCGGTGGCGGCCCGGTCCGTGGTGGTGGCGGTGGTCCCGTAACGCGCGGCCGGGGCTGTCGCGGTGTTCCGTCCGTGGTGGGGACTAGGCTCGATGCCTGGGCTCGATCGCGCGGTTGCCGCGCTGACAGGAGACGGCGAGATGACGATGCCGGGACGCAGGAGCAGTACGTTCACCCGACTGCTCCGGCACGGTTTCACCGATCCGTCCGCCGCCGAGCGGCTGCTCGACGTTCCCGAGATGGCGCCCGTACGGTCCGACCCGCTGCTGCTCGACGCGCTCGGCCAGACCGCCGACCCCGATCTCGCGCTGCGCGGGCTCGTGCGGCTGGCCGAGGCGGCGGGGGCCGAGCGGCTGCGGCCGCTGCTCGACACCTTGATCAGCGCGAAGCCCCTGCGGGACCGGCTGCTCGGGGTGCTCGGGGCGTCCGAGGCGCTCGGGGACCATCTCGCCCGGCACCCCGAGGACTGGCACGTCCTCGTCACGTACGAACTGGCCGATCTGCACCCCGGCGTCGAGGAGTTCGAGCACGCGCTCGCCGAGGCGAAGGACCCCGTCTCGCTGCGGATCGTCTACCGCCGCTGCCTGCTGGCCATAGCGGCCAGGGACGTCTGCGGCACCGCCGACGTCGCCCAGATCGCCGCCGAACTGGCCGATCTGGCGACCGCCACCCTCCGCGCCGCCCTCGCGATCGCCAAGGCCGCCGCGCCCGAGGACGCCGCCGCGTGCCGGCTCGCCGTCATCGCCATGGGCAAGTGCGGCGGCCACGAACTGAACTACGTCTCCGACGTGGACGTCATCTTCGTCGGCGAACCCCCGCCGGGCGCCGAAGGACCCGACGACACGAAGAACGCCGTCCAGGCCGCCACCCGGCTCGCCTCGCACCTCATGCGGATCTGTTCCGAGACGACCGCCGAGGGGACCATCTGGCCCGTCGACGCCAACCTGCGCCCCGAGGGCCGCAACGGACCGCTCGTGCGCTCCCTCAGCAGCCATCTGGCCTATTACCAGCGCTGGGCGAAGACCTGGGAGTTCCAGGCGCTCCTCAAGGCACGTCCCGTCGCCGGGGACCCGGCCCTCGGCGCCGAGTACATCGACGCCCTCTCCCCGCTGGTCTGGCAGGCCGCCGAACGCGACCACTTCGTGCCCGACGTGCAGAAGATGCGCCGCCGCGTCATCGACAACATCCCCGCGGGACAGGCCGAGCGCGAACTCAAACTCGGCCCCGGCGGACTGCGGGACGTCGAGTTCGCCGTACAGCTCCTCCAGTTGGTGCACGGCCGCAGCGACGCCACGCTACGCGGCGGCTCCACCCTCGAAGCCCTCGACGCGCTCGCCGCCGGCGGATACGTGGGCCGCGCCGACGCCCGGCAGCTCGACGAGGCGTACCGCTTCCTGCGGGCCATGGAACACCGCATCCAGCTCTTCAGGCTGCGCCGCACCCATCTCGTCCCCGAGGACGAGGCCGACCTGCGCCGCCTCGGCCGCTCCCTCGGGCTGCGCGGCGATCCCGTCGCCGAGCTGAACCGGGCCTGGCGGCGCCACGCCTCGGCCGTACGCCGGCTCCACGAGAAACTCTTCTACCGGCCGCTGCTCGACGCGGTCGCCCAGCTCGCGCCCGGCGAGATCCGGCTCAGCCCCAAGGCGGCCCGGCAGCGGCTCGAAGCGCTCGGCTACGCCGACCCGGGGGCCGCGCTGCGCCATCTGGAGGCGCTGTCGTCCGGGGTGAGCCGCAAGGCGGCCATCCAGCGGACCCTGCTGCCCGTCCTGCTCGGCTGGTTCGCGGACTCCGCCGACCCCGACGCCGGACTGCTCGGCTTCCGCAAGGTCTCCGACGCGCTCGGCAAGACCCCCTGGTACCTGCGGCTGCTGCGCGACGAGGGCGCCGCCGCCGAGAACCTGGCGCGCGTCCTGTCCGCCGGGCGGCTCGCCCCCGACCTGCTGCTGCGCGCCCCCGAGGCGGTGGCGATCCTCGGCGACCCGGGCGGGCTGACCCCGCGCGGCCGTGACCACCTCGAACAGGAGGTCCTGGCGGCGGTCGGCCGCGCCGACACCGCCGAGGGCGCGGTCACCGCCGCGCGCGGGGTGCGCAGGCGCGAGCTGTTCCGTACGGCCGCGGCGGACCTCATCGGCTCGTACGGTACGGAGGACTCCCCGGCCGAGGAGGACCCCGGCGCGCTGGTCGACCGCGTCGGGAACGCGATCACCGACCTCAACGCGGCGACCCTCGCCGCGGCCCTGCGCGCCGTCGTGCGCGACCAGTGGGGCGACACCCTGCCCACCCGGTTCGCGGTCATCGGGATGGGCCGCTTCGGCGGCCACGAGCTGGGGTACGGCTCCGACGCGGACGTCCTGTTCGTCCACGAGCCGCGCGACGGCGTGAGCGAGCACGAGGCGGCGCGCGCCGCGAACGCCGTGGTCGCCGAGATGCGCCGGCTGCTCCAAGTGCCCACCTCCGACCCGCCGCTGCTGATCGACGCGGATCTGCGCCCGGAGGGCAAGAGCGGCCCCATGGTCCGTACGCTCGCCTCCTACGCCGCGTACTACCGGCGCTGGTCGCTCGCCTGGGAGAGCCAGGCGCTGCTGCGCGCCGAGCCGATGGCGGGCGACGCGGAGCTGGGCCGCCGCTTCGTCGCGCTCGTCGACCCGCTGCGGTATCCGGAGCGCGGTCTCGGCGAGGACGCGGTACGGGAGATCCGCCGCCTCAAGGCGCGGATGGAGACGGAGCGGCTGCCGCGCGGCGCGGACCCGACGCTCCACACCAAGCTGGGCAGGGGCGGGCTCTCCGACGTCGAGTGGACGGTGCAGCTCTTCCAGATGCGGCACGGCTGGGAGGTGCCGGGGCTGCGTACGACCCGTACCCGCCGGGCGCTGGCGGCGGCGCACGAGGCGGGGCTGATCGGCGCGCGGGACGCGGCGGTCCTGGACGAGGCGTGGGTCCTGGCGACGCGGGTGCGCAACGGGGTGATGCTGGTGCGCGGCAGGTCCGGCGACACCTTCCCCTCGGACAGCCGCGAGATGGGCGCGATGGGCCGCTACCTCGGCTACGCGCCGGGTCCGGCGGGGGCCGTGGGCCCGGAGCGTGGCGAGCCGCAGCACGCGCCCGGCGCCCACAACGGCGTCAACGGGTACGGCGGCGTCAGCGGCGGGATGCTGGACGACTACCGGCGGACGACCCGCAGGGCGCGGGCGGTGGTGGAGGAGCTGTTCTACGGGGCGCCGTGAGACCGGGGCCGAGGACGAGCGCCCCGGGGGCGCAGCGCGCCGCCCGGGGCGGCTCCACGGTTCAGGGGCCCGCGCGGCGCCGTACGCGCGGGCGCGCCGGGCACCGC
>NZ_JBHZDA010000039.1:26010-52941 GCF_042755665.1 Streptomyces sp. NPDC059142 | reverse complement strand
GCGATAGCCGTCGTCGGGCTCTCCTGCCGGGGGGGGGGGGGGGGGGCCCCCCCGGGGGGGGGGGGGGGGGGGGGCGGCGCGGGCCGGCGGCGCCCACCCCCCCCCGCCCGCCGCGCGCGCCCCGCCCCCGCGCGCCCCCGCGGCGCCCCCGCCCGCGGAGCGCCGGCCCGGGCGGCGCCGTACGAGCGTGCGCGCGGGCCCGCGCTCCTCGGCCACCCGGCGCGGCAGGCGGTGCGGGAGCGCCCCGTACCAGAGGTACGAGAGCGTGAAGCCGAACGCCAGACAGATCATGCCGCCCACCGCGTCCAGCCAGAAGTGGTTGGCGGTGGCGACGATGACCACCAGGGTGGCCGTGGGATAGAGCAGGCCGAGGATCTTCGCCCAGGGCGCCGAGGCGAGCGCGAAGATCGTCAGACCGCACCACAGGGACCAGCCGATATGCATCGACGGCATGGCCGCGTACGGGTTCGACATGTTCTTCAGGTTGCCCGAGGCCATCGAACCCCAGGTCTCGTGGCGCACGACCGTGTCGATGAAGTGCCCGCCGTTCATCAGCCGGGGCGGCGCCAGCGGATACAGGTAGTAACCGAGCAGGGCCACGGCGGTGGTGGCGAAGAGCGTCAGCCGGGCGGCGGCGTACCGCCCCGGATGGCTGCGGAAGAGCCAGACGAGCACGCCGATCGTGACGACGAAGTGCAGGGTGGCGTAGTAGTAGTTCATGGCCACGATCAGCCAGGTCACCGAATCCACGGCGTGGTTGATCGTGCGTTCGACGGCGATGCCGAGGGTCTGCTCCGCGTGCCAGATCCAGTCGGCGTTCTTCATCGCCTGGGTGCGCTGCTCCGGTACCGCGTTGCGGATGAGGGAGTACGTCCAGTAACTGACCGCGATCAGCAGGATCTCGAACCAGATGCGCGGGCGGCGCGGGGAGCGCAGCCGTCGCAGCCGCCGGGGTCCGGCCGCCGCGGTGGGTCCGGGGGTACGGTCCGCCCGCACCGTGGTCTCCCGCGGTGGGGTCGTCTCCGGGTTCGCGCGTGTGTCCGTGACCGTGACCGCCTCCGTCGCCTCCGGGGCCGTTTCGTCCGCGGTGGGTGACGGCGTGGGGTACGGGGTGGCCGTACGGCCTTCCTCTGCCTTCACCGTGGATTCACCCATGGGGCGAAAGTCTGCCAGATTGTTCACCCTCGACCGATCATCCCTCGGACGGGTTCCGCGCGCACGCGGTCCCCCTCAAGGAGTAGATCGCGACCCTGATATCCCCTGGGGGCCGGGGGCCGGCCCCGAAGCGGTTGAACCGCGTACGACCAGTTCGGGCATGAACACGAACTCGCTGTGCGGGGCGGGCGTACCGCCGATCTCCTCCAGCAGCGTACGGACCGCCGCCTGGCCCATCGACGGCACCGGCTTGCGGATCGTCGTCAGGGGCGGATCGGTGAAGGCTATGAGCGGTGAGTCGTCGAAGCCGACCACCGACAGGTCGCGCGGTACGTCGAGCCCGAGCCGGCGCGCGGCCCTGATCGCGCCGAGCGCCATCATGTCGCTCGCGCACACCACCGCCGTACAGCCGCGTTCGATCAGCGCGGAGGCCGCCG
This sequence comes from Streptomyces sp. NPDC059142, assembly GCF_042755665.1. NCBI lineage: Bacteria > Bacillati > Actinomycetota > Actinomycetes > Kitasatosporales > Streptomycetaceae > Streptomyces > Streptomyces sp. NPDC059142. The sequence goes on along the minus strand of NZ_JBHZDA010000039.1, from coordinate 51,349 downwards.
CCTGGCCGCCCTCCAGGGTGAACAGCGACTGCTGGATCAGCTCGTCGGTCTCGGCCCCGGTCAGCCCCAGCAACTCCTGGACGGTGGCCCGGAAACCCTCGATCTTGCGGAGTACGGGGACGAACCGCTTGGGCCCGACGGCCAGTCCGATGCGCTGGTGGCCGAGCGAGACGAGATGGGTCACCGCGAGCCGTACGGCCGCCCGGTCGTCCGGGGAGATGAACGGCGCCCTGACCTTCGGCGAGAAGCCGTCCACGAGGACGAACGGCACGCCCTGGGCGCCCAGTCGCTCGTAGCGCCGCATGTCGGCGGAGGTGTCGGCGTGCAGCCCCGAGACGAAGATGATGCCGGAGACGTCGCGTTCGACCAGCATCTCCGTCAGCTCGTCCTCGGTCGAGCCGCCGGGCGTCTGGGTGGCCAGTACGGGGGTGTACCCCTGCCGGGTCAGCGCCTGGCCGATGACCTGCGCGAGCGCCGGGAAGATCGGGTTCTCCAGCTCCGGCGTGATCAGACCGACGAGCCCGGCGCTGCGTCGGCGCAGCCGTACGGGACGTTCGTATCCGAGGACGTCGAGCGCGGCGAGGACGGACTCACGGGTGGTCGCGGCAACACCGGGTTTGCCGTTCAGAACGCGGCTGACCGTCGCTTCGCTGACCCCCGCCTGAGTTGCGATATCGGCAAGCCGTGCGGTCATGGGAGTGGACTGTACCGGTCGTCTGTCGGATTGCCCACCACGCGGGTGAACCGAGCGGACGGCAAGTTCTTGCAAGATCTTGCGAAACCTTCCTGCGGCACGGTTGACGGCTCCCCGGAGGCACCGGAACCCTGGTGGCCAGTAAGGGCGGGGGTGTGCGCCCGAGTCACGGATGAGCGGCGCAATCGACAGGACACACGCCGGTAACGATCGGCGGACCTTGCAGAAATCTTCCGCAAGGTCTTTCGGCCTTCTTGCATCGCTGTTACGTTCACGTCCGACCGGGCGCCGCGACGGAGCGGTACGGCAGTTGAAGGAGTTCGGATGCGACGTGGCATAACGGCCACCGCCCTGGCCGCGATCCTGGCCCTCGCGGCGACCGCCTGCGGCGGTGACGGGGATTCGGGCGGCTCGAAGAGCGCGGGCGGCGAGCTGTCGGGGACGGTCACGTGGTGGGACACCTCGACCGTCGGCAGTGAGGACAAGGTCTTCAAGAAGCTCGCCGAGGGGTTCACGGCGAAGCACCCGAAGGTCGACGTCAAGTACGTCAACGTGCCGTTCGGGGACGCCCAGAACAAGTTCAAGAACGCCGCGCAGTCCGGCTCCGGCGCCCCCGACGTGATCCGCTCCGAGGTCGCCTGGACCCCCGAGTTCGCCGATCTCGGCTATCTCGCCCCGCTGAACGGCACACCGGCGCTCAAGGACGAGAAGGACTTCCTGCCGCAGGCCGCCGCGTCCACGCAGTACAACGGCAAGACGTACGCGGTCCCGCAGGTCATCGACTCCATGGGCATCTTCTACAACAAGAAGATCTTCAAGGACGCGGGCGTCGAAGTGCCCAAGACCGTCGACGAGTTGAAGACCGTATCGAAGGCGATCAAGGACAGGACCGGGAAGACCGGGCTCTACCTGCGCGGCGACGACGCGTACTGGTTCCTGTCGTTCCTGTACGGCGAGGGCGGCAACCTGGTCGACGCCTCGTCCAAGACCGTCACCGTCGACGACGCGGCCGGCGTCAAGGCCATGACCGTCGTCAAGGACCTGGTCGACTCCGGCGCGGCCAAGACCGACGCCACCGACGGCTGGGAGAACATGCAGGCGTCGTTCAAGGACGGCGACGTCGCGATGATCATCAACGGTCCCTGGGCCGTGGCCGACACCTACGGCGGCGCGCAGTTCAAGGACAAGGCCAACCTGGGCATCGCCCCCGTACCGGCGGGCTCCGCCGCACAGGGCGCCCCGCAGGGCGGCCACAACCTCGCCGTGTACGCGGGCTCCAAGAACCTCGACGCCTCCTACGCGTTCGTCCAGTACATGACCGACGCGCAGAGCCAGGCGACCGTCGCCGAGCAGCTCAGCCTGCTCCCGACCCGTACCTCCGTCTACACGAAGCCGGGCGTCGCCGACAACGAGATCGTCGGCTTCTTCAAGCCCGTCGTCGACAAGGCCGTCGAGCGCCCCTGGATCCCCGAGACGGGCAGCCTCTTCGCGCCGCTGGTCACCGAGTACACCAAGGTCCTCACCGGCCAGACCACCCCGGACCAGGGCGTCAAGACCACGGGTGACGCCTACCGCAAGCTGCTCAAGGGCTGGAAGTAGCAGGAAAGGAAGGCCGGCTGATGGCTGTCCACACCGGCCAGTCGGTGGCACGGGCCGCGGGCGACGAACTCGCCCGCGGCCGGGGCCGCGGCTCTGGCACCCCTCCCGGCACCCCCTCCGGGGGGACGGCCGGCGGAATCCGGCGGGCCCTCGCGACCCACTGGTACGCCTGGACCATGGTCACCCCGGTGGTCGTCGTCATCGGCGTGATCATCGGCTATCCGCTGGTCCGCGGCGTCTACCTGTCGCTCACCGACGCCAACGAGCGCAACGTCGAACGGAACATCGGCGTCAACCACCTGCCGGCCACCTACGAGTTCGTCGGACTCGACAACTACGCCGCCGCCCTCACGGGCAGCCAGTTCCTGTCGACGCTCGGCTGGACGCTGGTGTGGACCGTCTCCTGCGTCAGCCTCACCTTCGCGCTGGGCCTCGCCCTCGCGAACATCCTCAACCGCCGGATCGCGGGCCGCTCCCTCTACCGGATGCTGCTGATCCTGCCCTGGGCCGTGCCCGGATTCGTCTCCGTCTTCGCCTGGCGCTTCCTCTACAACGAGGACCGCGGCTTCCTCAACAAGCTGCTGGCCGGCGGCGGCATCGACGCGGTGCCGTGGCTCAACGACCCGACCTGGGCGAAGTTCTCCGTCATCGCCGTCAACATCTGGCTCGGCGTGCCCTTCATGATGGTCGCGCTCCTCGGCGGACTCCAGTCCATCCCGGGGGAGATGTACGAGGCCGCGGAGATGGACGGCGCGGGCCCCTGGCAGCGCTTCCGCCACATCACCATGCCGGGGCTGCGCTCCGTCAGCACCACGGTGATCCTGCTCTCCACCATCTGGACCTTCAACATGTTCCCGGTGATCTTCCTGCTGACCAGGGGAGGACCCGGCGACGCCACCCAGATCCTGGTGACCCAGGCGTACAAGTTCTCCTTCGAGATCAGCCCGCGCGACTTCGCGCAGTCCTCCACCTGGGGCGTGCTGATCCTCGTCCTCCTGATGGCCTTCGCCGCGGTCTACCGGCGAGTCCTCCGCAAGCAGGGAGATACGTGGTGACCACAGCCCCGGCCACCTCCGACGGCCTCGCCGCCCCCGACGGCCCCCCGCCGGCCAACGCCCCGCTCCGCGGGCGCCGTTCACCGGCGGCCTCCGTCGCGCTGCACGCGACCCTCACCGTGGCGTCGGTGATCGCGGTCTTCCCCGTGCTGTGGGTCCTGCTGACCTCGCTCAAGCCCGCGAGCTACGCGACCACCACGGACTTCTTCAGAGAGACCACGTTCGAGAACTACACCAACCTGCTGCGGGACACCCCGTTCCTCACCTGGTTCGGCAACTCGCTGCTCATCGCGGGCCTCACCACCGTGCTCGGCGTCTTCGTCGCCGCCACCACCGGCTACGCCGTCAGCCGCTTCCGCTTCCCCGGCAAGCGCGGGCTGATGTGGACCCTGCTGATCACCCAGATGTTCCCGGTCGCCGTCCTCATCGTGCCGATCTACAACATCATGTCGGGGCTCGGACTCCTCAACAATCCGACCGGCCTCGTCATCACCTACCTCACCATCGCCGTGCCGTTCTGCGCCTGGATGATGAAGGGCTTCTTCGACACCATCCCCCGGGAGATCGACGAGTCCGGCATGGTGGACGGGCTCACCCCCTTCGGCACCTTCTTCCGGCTGATCCTGCCGCTCGCGAGGCCGGGGCTCGCGGTGACCGCGTTCTACTCCTTCATCACCGCGTGGGGCGAGGTCGCGTACGCCTCCGCCTTCATGGTCGGCGACGAGAACCTGACACTCGCCGGCGGCCTCCAGAAGTTCGTCAACCAGTACGGCGCCCAATGGGGCCCGATGACCGCCGCGTCCGTACTCATCGCCATCCCGGCGGCCCTCGTCTTCCTCCTCGCCCAGCGCCATCTCGTCACCGGGATGTCCGCGGGAGCCGTCAAGGGCTGACGCGGCCGGCCGCGGCGCCGACCCGGCCGGCCACCCGTGCCGACCCGATCCGACCCGGAAACCCACCAGGCCACCCCCCAGACACCCAGGGACGACATGACCCAGCACCTCACTGCCCCTCTCTCCGGCACGTCCGACGACGCCCCGGGCCACCCCACCGGCTGGTGGCGGGACGCGGTGATCTACCAGGTCTATCCACGCAGCTTCGCCGACGGCAACGGCGACGGAATGGGCGATCTCGACGGGGTACGCCGCCGCCTCCCGTACCTCAGGGAACTGGGCGTCGACGCCGTCTGGCTCAGCCCCTTCTACGCGTCCCCGCAGGCCGACGCCGGATACGACGTGGCCGACTACCGCGCCATCGACCCCATGTTCGGCACCCTGCTCGACGCCGACGCCCTGATCCACGACGCCCACGCGCTCGGGCTGCGCGTCATCGTCGACCTGGTGCCCAACCACTCCTCCGACGCGCACGACTGGTTCCGGCGGGCGCTGCGCGAGGGTCCCGGATCCCCGCTGCGCGAGCGCTACCACTTCCGCCCCGGCAAGGGCGCGCACGGCGAACTCCCGCCCAACGACTGGGAGTCCGTCTTCGGCGGCGCCGCGTGGACCCGTACCACCGACCCCGACGGCACCCCCGGCGACTGGTACCTGCACCTCTTCGCGCCCGAGCAGCCCGACTTCAACTGGGACCACCCGGCCGTCGCCGACGAGTTCCGCTCCATCCTGCGCTTCTGGCTCGACATGGGCGTCGACGGCTTCCGCGTCGACGTCGCCCACGGCCTGGTCAAGGCGCCGGGGCTGCCCGACATCGGCGACGGCGGCCGGCTGCGGCTGCTCGGCACCGCCGACGGCGGCACCCCCTTCTTCGACCAGGACGGCGTCCACGCGATCTACCGCCAGTGGCGCACCATCCTCGACGAGTACCCGGGCGAGCGCATCGCCGTCGCCGAGGCGTGGACCCCGACCGTCGAGCGCACCGCCCACTACGTACGCCCCGACGAGCTGCACCAGGCGTTCAACTTCCAGTACCTGGCCACCTCGTGGGAGAGCGCCGCGCTGCGCGAGGTCATCGACGTCTCCCTCGCCGCGATGCGTCCCGTTGGCGCCCCCGCCACCTGGGTGCTCTCCAACCACGACGTCACCCGGCACGCCACCCGCTTCGCGGGACCGCCCGGGGTGGGCACCCAGACCCGGGAGCCCGGCGACCGGACGCTCGGGCTGCGCCGGGCCCGCGCGGCGACGCTGCTGATGCTCGCCCTGCCCGGCTCCGCCTACGTCTACCAGGGCGAGGAACTGGGGCTTCCCGACGTCACCGACCTGCCCGACGAGGCCAGGCAGGACCCCTCGTACTTCCGCGCGGAGGGCCAGGACGGCTTCCGCGACGGCTGCCGGGTGCCCATCCCCTGGACGCGCGAGGGCGGTTCGTACGGCTTCGGCACGGGCGGGAGCTGGCTGCCGCAGCCGGAGCAGTGGGGCGAGCTGTCCGTCGAGGCGCAGACCGGGGACCCGGGCTCCACGCTGGAGCTGTACCGGGCGGCGCTGTCGGTACGCAAGGAACACCCGGGGCTCGGCGGGGGCACCGAGGTCGAGTGGCGGGACGCGCCCGAGGGCGTGCTGATCTTCGCCAGGCCCGGCTTCGTCTGCACCGTCAACACGACGGGGACGGCGGTACGGATCCCCGCTCCGGGCGCGCCGCTGCTGTCGAGCGCCCCGGTGACGGCGGAGGAGAACGCCCCGGGCGCGGAGTTCGAGCTGCCGGCCGACACCACCGTGTGGTGGTCGGTCTGAGCGCCGTCCGCCGCTGAACGCCCTCACCCAGAGACGCACCACCAGCACCACCGGTACGACCAGCACCACCTGTTCGGGTACTCACCGGCACCATCTGCACCATCTGCACCACCGGCACGGCAAACCGTCACCCGCACCTCCCCCCACCAGTGCTGTTGGAGGAATCATGGTTCGCAGACCCCTGGCAGCCGCGCTCGCCCTCGTGGCGGGCGCGGCAGCCGCCCTCACGGTCCCCGCCGGGACCGCGCAGGCGGCGCCGCCCGGATCCAAGGACGTCACCGCCGTCCTCTTCGAGTGGAAGTTCGCCTCCATAGCCAAGGCGTGCACCGACACCCTCGGCCCCGCCGGCTACGGCTACGTACAGGTGTCGCCGCCCCAGGAGCACATCCAGGGCTCCCAGTGGTGGACCTCGTACCAGCCCGTCAGCTACAAGATCGCGGGCCGGCTCGGGGACCGCTCCGCCTTCTCCGCCATGGTGAACACCTGCCACGCGGCGGGCGTCAAGGTCGTCGCCGACAGCGTCATCAACCACATGGCGGCCGGAGACGGCACCGGCACCGGCGGCACCTCGTACACCAAGTACAACTACCCGGGCATCTACTCGGGCGCCGACATGGACGACTGCCGCGCCACCATCAGCAACTACGGTGACCGCGCCAACGTCCAGAACTGCGAACTGGTCGGCCTCGCCGACCTGGACACCGGCGAGGAGTACGTACGCGGCCGGATCGCGGCGTACCTCAACGACCTGCTCTCCCTCGGTGTGGACGGCTTCCGCATCGACGCGGCCAAGCACATGCCCGCCGCCGATCTGGCCAACATCAAGAGCAGGCTGAGCAATCCGGGCGCCTACTGGAAGCAGGAGGCGATCCACGGCGCGGGCGAGGCGGTCTCGCCGTCCGAGTACCTCGGCACCGGGGACGTCCAGGAGTTCCGGTACGCCCGGGACCTCAAGCGGGTCTTCCTCAACGAGAACCTCGCCTACCTGAAGAACTTCGGCGAGAGCTGGGGGTACATGGAGTCGGGGAAGTCCGCCGTCTTCGTCGACAACCACGACACCGAGCGCGGCGGCGACACCCTCAGCTACAAGGACGGCGCCAACTACACCCTGGCCAACGTGTTCATGCTGGCCTGGCCCTACGGCTCGCCCGACGTCCACTCGGGGTACGAGTACACCGACCACGACGCGGGCCCGCCCAACGGGGGCACGGTCAACGCCTGTTACAGCGACGGCTGGAAGTGCCAGCACGCCTGGCGCGAGATCTCGTCCATGGTGGGCTTCCGCAACACCACCCGGGGCCAGGCCGTCACCAACTGGTGGGACAACGGCGGCGACCAGATCGCCTTCGGCCGGGGCTCCTCGGGGTACGTGGCCATCAACCACGAGGGCTCCGCGCTGACCCGTACGTTCCAGACCTCCCTGCCGGGCGGCGCCTACTGCGACGTCCAGACCGGCAACGCGGTGACGGTCAACGGCTCGGGTCAGTTCACGGCGACGCTCGGCGCCCAGACGGCGCTCGCCCTCCACACCGGCGCGCGTAGCTGCTCGGGCGGCGGTACGGGGCCGCAGCCGGGCGCCTCCGGGGCATCGTTCGGCGTCAACGCGACAACGACGCTCGGGCAGAACATCTACGTCACCGGCAACCAGTCCGCGCTGGCGAACTGGAACACCGGCGGCGCGTTGAAGCTCGACCCGGCGTCCTACCCGGTGTGGAAGCTCGACGTGGCGCTCCCGGCGGGCACCACGTTCGAGTACAAGTACCTCCGCAAGGACGCGGCGGGCGCGGTGACCTGGGAGAGCGGCGCCAACCGCACCGCCACGGTGCCCGCGTCCGGCAAGGTCACCCTGAACGACACCTGGCGGAACTAGGGCCTCTCCGCAAAGTCCCGCCCGGCGCTGCTTTGCGGACACTCCCTGGCTCTCCGCCCGGTCCCGGTCGTCACCGGCGCGGGGGGGGGGGCGCGCCGCGCCCCGCCCGCGGGCCCCCCGGGGGGGCGCGCGCCCCGCCCCGCCGCCCCGCCCGCTCCCCCCCGCCCCGCGCCCCCCCCCCCCCGCCCGCCCCCCCCCCGCCCCTCCGGCGTACGCGCCGACGCCCGTACGCCACCCCCCTCCGTGTCCCCCCGTATCCCCCTCACCTCCCGCACCCCCTCGCACCCGTACCCCGAGGAGTCCTCGCGTGATACGCCCCTCCCTGCGCGCCGCGGTGACCACCGTCGTCGCCGCGGCCCTGTGCGCGGTGCTCGCGCCCGCACCGGCCACCGCCGCGCCCGCCCCCCTCCCCGCCTCCGCTTCCCCGCGGGTCCCCACCGCCGCCGAGGCCCAGTGGATCGACGCGGGCACCGTCGTCTGGAAGACCGCCGCCACCCCCGGGGCCCGGCAGGAGCTGGTCTACGGCGACCGCGGCGACGGGCGGCTGCGGCTCACGCCCGGCCGGCTCACCGGCGCGCAGGCCGCCGCGTTCCCGCACCTCAGGGAGTACCCCGCCTTCACCGTGGACGTACGGGACCGCGCCCGTGCCCGTACGGCGCTGCGCGGGCCCGTCACGGCCGTGCAGCGCGCCGCCGACGGGACCGCCTCCGCCACCACCGGTGTCCAGATCTCCGGCGTCCTGGACGACCTCTACAGCGCCCGCGCCGTCAAGGCGTCGCTCGGCCCCGTCTTCACCGGAGGCCGCCCCACCCTCTCCGTCTGGGCGCCGACCGCCCGTACCGTCTCCCTCGAACTGGGCGACGGCGCCGACGCGCGTACGGTCCCGATGCGGCGCGACGACACCTCCGGCGTCTGGTCGGTGCGCGGCCCCGCGTCCTGGGCGGGCCGGTCCTACCGGTACGCCGTGACCGTCTGGGCGCCCAGCGTCGGCAGGACGGTCACCAACCGCGTCACCGACCCCTACGCGACGGCGCTCACCACCGACTCGGCGCGCAGCCTCGTCGTGGACCTCGCCGACCCCCGGCTCGCGCCCGCCGGCTGGTCCGCGCTGCGCAAGCCGGCCGCCGTGCCGCTGCGCGAGGCGCAGATCCAGGAGCTGCACATCCGCGACTTCTCGGTCGCCGACCGCACCTCCCGCCACCCCGGCGGATACCTCGCCTTCACCGACACCGCCTCCGCCGGGATGCGGCATCTGCGCGCGCTGGCCGCCGCCGGCACCTCGTACGTCCATCTCCTCCCCGCCTTCGACATCGGCACCATCCCGGAGCGGAAGTCCGCACAGACCTCTCCCGGCTGTGACTTGAAGGTGTACGCGCCCGACTCGACCGAGCAGCAGGCGTGCGTCGCGCGCACCGCGGCCCGGGACGCGTACAACTGGGGGTACGACCCGCTGCACTACACGGTCCCGGAGGGCTCGTACGCCTCCGATCCCGAAGGGACCGCGCGTACCGTCGAGTTCCGGCGGATGGTCCAGTCGCTGAACGCCTCGGGGCTGCGCACGGTCATGGACGTCGTCTACAACCACACCGTGGCGAGCGGCCAGGACGAGAAGTCCGTCCTCGACCGGATCGTGCCCGGCTACTACCAGCGGCTGCTCGCGGACGGCTCCGTCGCCACCTCCACCTGCTGCGCCAACACCGCGCCCGAGAACGCCATGATGGGCAAGCTGGTGGTCGACTCGGTGGTGACCTGGGCCAAGCAGTACAAGGTCGACGGATTCCGCTTCGACCTGATGGGCCACCACCCCAAGGCGAACATCCTCGCCGTACGGAAGGCGCTCGACGCGCTGACCCCCGCCAGGGACGGTGTCGACGGCAAGGCGATCGTGCTGTACGGCGAGGGCTGGAACTTCGGTGAGATCGCCGACGACGCCCGCTTCGTCCAGGCCACCCAGCGGAACATGGCGGGCACCGGCATCGCGACCTTCTCCGACCGGGCCCGCGACGCGGTGCGCGGCGGCAGCCCCTTCGACGCGGACCCGGGCGTCCAGGGCTTCGCCTCCGGTCTGTACACCGACCCCAACTCCTCGCCCGCCAACGGCAGTCGCGAGGAGCAGCGGGCCCGGCTGCTGCACTACCAGGACCTGGTGAAGGTGGGGCTCTCCGGCAGCCTCGCCGGGTACCGGTTCACCGACACCTCCGGGCGTACGGTCCGGGGTGCGGAGGTCGACTACAACGGCGCTCCCGCCGGGTACGCGGCGGCCCCCGACGACGCCCTGGCCTACGCGGACGCCCACGACAACGAGTCCCTCTACGACGCCCTCGCGTTCAAGCTGCCGCCGTCGGTCCCGGCCGCCGACCGCGCCCGCCTCCAGGTGGTGGCGCTGGCCACCGCCGCGCTCTCCCAGGGTCCCGCGCTCTCCCAGGCGGGCACGGACCTGCTGCGCTCCAAGTCGCTGGACCGCAACTCCTACGACAGCGGCGACTGGTTCAACGCGATCCACTGGGACTGCCGGGACGGCAACGGCTTCGGCCGGGGGCTGCCGCCCGCCGCCGACAACCAGGACAAGTGGGATTACGCACGGCCCCTGTTGACCAACCCGGCGCTGACGCCCGGCTGTACGGAGATCGACGGCACCTCCGCCGCCTACCGGGACCTGCTCCGGATCCGCACCACCGAACCGGCCTTCGGCCTCGCCTCCACGGCCGCCGTCCAGTCGGCGCTGTCCTTCCCGCTCTCCGGGACCGGCGAGACCCCCGGTGTCATCACGATGCGCCTCGGCGATCTCGTCGTGGTCTTCAACGCCACGCCGTCGGCCCAGGGCCAGCGGGTGGCGGAGCTGGCGGGGCGTCCGTACGCGCTGCACCGCGTCCAGGCCGGGGGAGCGGACCGTACGGTCAGGTCCGCCGGGTACGAACGGGTGTCCGGCACCTTCACCGTGCCGGCGCGGACGGTCGCGGTCTTCGAGGCGGCCTCCCAGACCGCACGGGGCGATAAGCCAATTGACGAATAGTCAGCGCAAACTGACCGGAAAGTAGCATCTGGCGGTTGTTTCCGACCGTTTCCCACCACAGGTGTCGGTCCTGGGCCCGAACTGGTCCAGACTGTCCCCGTGGTGGGGAACATGCCCGAAGAGACGACCAGCTTCGTAGGGCGCACGACCGAACTGACCCGGGTGGACCGCGCGCTCGACGAGCACCGGCTGACCACGCTGACCGGCAGCGGCGGCGTGGGCAAGAGCAGACTCGCCCTGCGCGCCGCCGAACGCGCCCGCGAGGCCGGACGCTACCCCGACGGCGTCTGGTGGGCCGACCTGGCCCCCCTCCACGACGAGGGCATGCTGCTCATCACCGTCTCCGACGCCGTCGGCCTCTGCGACCACTCCCTGCGCATGCCCATCGACGCCCTCTGCGAATGGCTCGCCCACCGCCACCTCCTGCTCGTCCTCGACTCCTGCGAGCGGATGGCCGACGCCTGCGGCCGGCTCGTCGGCGCCCTCCTCGGCGCCGTCCCCGGCCTCACCGTCCTCACCACCAGCAGACAGCCCCTCGGCATCCCCGCCGAGCACCTGCTCGACGTACCCCCGCTGCCGCTCGACGGCGACGACGGCGACGAGGAGGTCCTGCGGCTCTTCCGGGACCGCGCCGCCCGCTCCGCGCCCCTGCTCTCCTTCGACGACCCCGGCACCGTCGCCTCCGCCGCGCAGATCTGCCACCGCCTCGAAGGCATCCCGCTCGCCGTCGAACTCGCCTGCGCCCGGCTCGACCGGAACTCCGTCGACCAGATCGCCGTCCTGCTCGACTCCCGCCTCGACACCCTCACCCACCCGGCCGTCTGGCCCCAGCGCCACCGCGCCCTGCGCACCGCCATCGGCTGGAGCCACGAACTGTGCGCGCCCCTGGAACGGCTGCTGTGGGCCCGGCTCTCCGTCTTCCGCGGCGAGATCGACGGGCACGACGCCCGCGCCGTCTGTGCCGGCGGACCGCTCACCCCCGACGGCGTCGCCCAGGCCCTCGACGGGCTCGCCCGCCAGTCCGTGCTGCGCCGGGAACCCGACGGGCCCGACGGCCGTGCCCGCTACCGGATGCTCGACACCCTGCGCGAGTACGGCGCGATGTGGCTCACGGAACTCGGCGAGGAGGGACTGCTCGCCGACCGGCACGCGGCCCACTTCGCCGAGGTCGCCCGCGCCGCCCACGCCGGCTGGCCCGGCGGCGAGCAGGTCGCCTGGTACCGCCGGATCACCGACACCCACGCCGACCTGTGCGCCGCCCTCAACCACCTGCTCGCCCACGACCCCGTCACCGCCGTCGAGATGACCGGCCGCGTCGCCTTCTTCTGGACCTGCTGCGGCCACCTCCACGAGGCCAGGATCTATCTGGAACGCGCCCTCGCCGCCGCCCCCGCCCCCGGACCCGACCGCACCCGCGCCCTGTGGGCCCTCGGCGTCACCGTCATGCTCCAGGGCGACCACGAGGGCGCGTACCGGCTCGGCGAACGGTGCACCACCGCCGCCTGGCACGACCAGGACCCCGAGTCGATGCTCTCCGCGGCCTACCTGCTCAGCCTCACCTGTCTGATGATGGGCCGCGCCCAGGCGTCCTACACCGTCGCCGACCGCGCCCTGCGCACCCACCCCGGGGACTTCTTCGACTCGCCCTCGCAGCTCCGCTGCCGCCTGGTCCGGGTCTTCGCGCTCACCGCGCTCGGCCGCTTCGACGAGTCCCGCGACGAGGCCACGGAGCTGCGCCGCGTCTGCCGGGACCGCGGCGAGTGCTGGACCAGGTCGTACGCGGACTACCAGCTCGCCCTGGTCTTCCTCCTCCAGGACAAGCCGTACGAGGCGGAGGCCCACGCCCGCTCGATGGTCGCCGGCAAGGAGGAACTGGGCGACAGCTTCGGCATCGCCCTCGGCCTCGACCTGCTCGCCGCCGCGGTCGCCGCCCAGGGCGACGGCGAACGGGCCGCCCACGCCTACGGCACGGGGCAGGCGTTCTGGCGCATGGTCGGCCATCCGCAGCGCGGCACACCGGAGTTGGCGCAGGTCCGCGAGGAGTGCGAGCGGCAGGCGCGCGCGGCGGCCGGGAACCCGGCCTACGAGAACGCCTTCCACCGGGGCCTGGTCGACGACGGCCAGAGCGGCCTCACCCGGGCGCTCCGCGGCCATCTGCCCGGGGACTGAAACGAGTTGGCCGCCGTGCCGCCGGACCGGCCGACGGCAAAGCTTTCCTTGTGACCGTGTGAACCCGGCCGGGCGGGACATCCGTCAGGTATGACGTCCACCGACGCGAAACCGGAAGAGAACCCGGGAAAGAACCGGGAGGACCGGGACGGGGCACGCCCCGCGCGGCTCTCCCGCTGGGCCAAGGTGCCCCTCGTACTCGTCGTCGTGGCCGGACTGCTCTTCCTCGGCAGCCGGCTCGATCTGCTCCCCGGATTCGGCGGCCTCTTCGGCGAGGAGACCCACGACCGTACGGGCCCGACCCTGCTCCAGTCGATCCAGGACCTCGACCGCTACGAGGCCGCGTCCGGCAACTTCCAGGTCGTCGTGGACCTGGAGAAGGACACCAAGTACCTGCCGGACGCCATCCGCGGCTCCAGGACCCTCTTCGTGGGGGCCGGGACGGTCAGCTCGTACGTGGACTTCGGCTCCATCGGCGACGGCAACGTCCAGGTGAACGAGGACCGGACGGCGGCGACCATCACCCTGCCGCACGCGCGGCTCGGCAGCCCCGCCATGGACGCGGACCGCTCCTACGCCGTGTCCAAACAGCGTGGACTGCTCGACCGGCTCGGCGATCTCTTCTCCGACAACCCGGCCGACGAACGCGCCGTGAACCGGCTGGCCGCCCGGCACATCGGAGAGGCGGCCAAGGACAGCGAACTCACCGACCGCGCCGAGAAGAACACCACGGCCATGCTCCAGGGCCTGCTGCACTCCCTGGGCTTCACCGAGGTGAAGGTGGCCTACACCTGACGCCTGGGGTCCGGCACCCCGGCCCCCAGCCGCATGAGCCGGCCGACGAGATCCGCGAAAGCGCCGTCGGCCGGCTCGTCCGCGAGGATCTTCAGCAGGATCCCGGCCATCTCGTCGTCGTACGCGGCGCTCACGGCGCACAGCGCGGCGAAGTCGTGGACGAGCTGCCACTCCAGCTCCTGGCGCGGGATCCGCCGCCCGTCCAGCCAGAGCAGCGCCTTCGACTCGGCGAGCGACACCCAGGACCGTACGGTCAACTCCAGCCGCGCGGGCGGCTCCCGGACCCCGAGATGGGCCAGGATCTGCTCGTACGCGGCCTGCCGCACCCCGTCGATCAGCGCGGCCGTCCCCGAACCCGCCGAGGGGCCGCCCCGCATCAGCGCCGAGAACCCGGGGCCGTGCTCGTCGACGAAGCCGAAGAACCGCTCCATGACCCGGTGCAGCCGCGCCCCGAGCGGACCCTCGTGCGGCTCCAGGAACCGCGCCGCCAACTCGTCGGCCGCCCGCCGCAGCGCCGCCTCGTACAGGCTCTGCTTGCCGGGGAAGTAGTGGTAGACGAGCGGCCGGGATATGCCCGCCGCCGCCGCGATGTCGTCGATCGAGACATCCTCGGGGGAGCGGTGGCCGAACAGCTCCAGCGCGACCCCGATGAGCTGCTGCTTCCGCTCCTCCACGCCCATGCGTCGGCGCACCCCGGTCGTCATGCGCACAGCCTAACCGGCAGCTTCCGTGAGATGTCGGTTACGCTCCCGGCATATGAGCACATCCGACGAGGCCGCCCCCACCCCGCTGCCGGACCCCACCACGGACGACCCCGGCACCACGGAGGACCTCCGCGCCGAACTGTCGCCCCGGCAGGCCAGGTTGCTCCGGATCACCGTGGCCTCCGCACTGCTGCTCACCCTGGCGGCCCTGCTCGCGATCCGCCTCGCGGAACGCACCTCGGTCCTCGTCGTCGGCGTCTACGGCCTGGCGATGATCCTGTGCGGTGTGGTCATCGAACTCAGCCGCCACGGCCGCACCCGCCTCTCCACCTGGCTCCTGGGCGCGGGCCTCCTCGCGGCCCTCGCGGCGGACTGGCTGCTGCTTCCGTAGCCGGGGCGCACCCCGCGCCTCACCGCAGGGAGTTCACCGGCGTGCCGTCCGCCGCCCTGGCGCGGAGCTCCGCGACGGTGTCCCGGCGGGCCGGGAGCGCCAGGACGCCGGTCCTGGACGTGCCCGAGACCCCGCCCGTGGCGGTCACGGCACCGAGGCCGGGGGAGCCCGCCGCCAGGAGGTACCAGTGGCCCGCGCGGGACTTCCACAGGACGCCCGCCAGCACGCTCGGGTCGCGGGGGCCGCAGGCGGGGGAGTCCGCCGCGCGCGCCGCCAGGGCCGCCGGGGCCGCGGGCGAGGCGGACGGGGCCTGGAAGTGGGCCAGTACGCGGCTGCCCGGACCCCGCCAGGTGTCGGCGCGGGTGCAGAGCCAGGAGGCCGTGCCGTTGGACTCGGGGAGCGCGGCGCGCGCGTACTCCCAGGAGTTCACGGACCGTACGCCGTGCGCCCGGACCGCCGGGAGCAGACAGGCGGTGCGGGCCCACGCCGCGCGGTCGGCGGGCGCCGAGACGTCCTGCGGGCTCCCCGGCGGCCCCGAGGTCAGCCGCGCCGGGGTCAGTTCACCCAGATCGGTGAGGAGGCGGGGCGCCGGGGCGGCCGAGGCCACTTCCAGGGCGTCCCAGGAGCGGCAGGACCCCGGGGACGCCGCGGTGCTGCGCAGCGGGTCCGTGACCCCGTCGGCGTCCCGGTGCAGCGGGCGCGCCGGGGAGGCCGGGGCGAGCAGATCGCGTACGGCGGTCCCCGTCACCCACGGCGCGGTCAGATAGCGGACGTTGGCGTCGGCGCGGGCGAGCACCAGCGCCCCCGAGGCCGCCTCGTCGGCGCCGTCCGTGCGGGCGAAGTCCAGCGCCGCGAGACCGCCGGCGCCGTTCTCCCCGGTCTCCGCGTACCGCACCACCCGCAGCCCGTCGTGGAAGAGGACCACCCGCACCCCGTCGACCTCCCCGGCGTAGAGGAGCTGCGGCGAACCCATCGGCGGTCCCGTCGGTGTCCCCGGCGTCGCGGAGACGGCGACGGCGCCGCCCGGCCTGGCCCAGACCGCCAGCGCCCGGCGGAGCAGTCCGGTGTCCCGGGCCAGCGGGCCGCGCGCGGGCCAGACCGAGAAGTCCGCCCGGGACGCGGTCCGCCACGCGGCCGGGGCGACCCGCCGCACCGCGCCCGGGTCGAGCGCCGCCAGAGCCGCCGGGTTCCCGGCGTACGCGGGCGCCGCCGGGCCGTCCGGACCCCAGCCGCCGCCGGGCGGTCCGAACAGCGCCCCGCAGACGAGGACGGCGGTGGTGACGGCGAGCGCGGCCCTGCGGTACTGGCGGCGCCGCATCAGGTCGGTGGGCCTGGCCTGGAGCGAACAGGGGTCGAACTCGGTGGACCGCAGCAGGGCGCCGGTGTCCACGACCGCCCGCGGGGCGCCGGGCGTCCGGTCCTGGTCCGGCCGCGCCGCCGCCGTGGCCTGCGCCAGCGCCGTGTCCACGTCGTCCGCCCCGGCCGCGCCGAGCAGCTCCCGTACCTCCTCGTCCGTGAGGTCTTCGAGGCCGCGCAGGACGAACGCGGCCCGCGCGGCTCCCGGGAGCGCGGACAGCCGCCGGTCCAGGGCGAGTTCGTCGGCGCCGCCGGAGCGCGGGAAGAGCCGCAGCCCCCACACGCGCGGCAGGAGCGGCGGAAGCTGGGCGCGGACGGGCCGGGCGAGACGGAGCAACGGGCGCCCGGCCTCCAGGGCCTGGCGCAGCACCCGTACCCGTACATACGCGTAACCGGCCTGCCGGGCCGTCGTACCGCCGCTCCGCTGTCCGGGGACACCGGCCCCGCCCGGCGCCCGGCGACCGCGCGGCAGTGAGCGCTGCACCAGCGCGTGCGCGGTCAGCACCCGCCGGTTGCGGCCGAGGGAGGGCGGCAGTACGAGATAGGCGAGGCGGACCAGCCGGGGGTAGTGCTCCACGAGCGCCGCCTCGGCCTGCTCCAGCCCGACCGGGGCGACCGGGGTGACGGAGGGCGCGGGTGCGGGTGCGGTGGGGGGCGCGGCGGCGAGAGGGGCTTTGTCTGGGGGCACGTTGAGCAGAACGATCGGTGGGTCCGATGGTCACCCGCCCGCCCCGGTCGCGGAGTTCACGGTTCCCCCACACGACCCTCCGGTCACAGGGGACGATGGACGTATGCGTAAGGACCGAATACCCGTACTCTTCGCCGCCCCCGCCCTCGCCCTCTCCATGGCGCTGACGGCGGGTTGCGGCGCGAACGACGAAAAGGCCCCCGAGGAACCGAAGACGGTCACCGGGAGCCTGGAGGAGCTCGCCTCGAAGGCGAAGTGCGACCCGGACATCCAGCACCCCAACGAGGAGCTGCGCCAGGCCAACTGTGCGACGGACGACGGGAAGTACGTGCTGGTCACCTTCGCGACCGACCGCGGTCTGCGCGAGTGGATCAACGAAGCCAAGCCGTACGGCGGTTCGTATCTCGTCGGCAGGAAGTGGGTCGCGGTCGGCGACGCGAAGGTGACGGAAGCGCTGCGCGGCCGGCTCGGCGGGACCGTGGAGACCGGCTCGTCGCACCACTCTGGGGGAAGTGGTGACGATGGGGGGAACGAGGATCACTCGGGTCACGACATGAGCTGACCGCGCAGCGCGGGTCTGGGGGTGGGGGGGAGGCGGTTCGGGGAGGGCGGGACCCACCCCCCAACCCCCCGGGTAGCCGCGGCGGCGGGGGGGGTGGGGGGGCCCGCGCGCCGCGGATAACCGGGGTGGGGCCCCCTCCTGGCCCCGCCCCGGGCGGGGGGGGGGGGGGGGGGGGGCGGGGGGGCGGGGGGGGGGGGGCCCCCCCCCCCCACCCCCCCGGGCTACCGGCGGCTCGGGCGGCTGTGCGCGGCCCGGCCCGCCGGTTCACCCGTGGAGGCGCCTACTTGCACTTCTTGCCGGTGTTGATGCAGTTGACCATGGTGTTCATCAGGTTCTCGTCGAAGACGTTGATGAAGTCACCGTGGTCGGTGATGGGCTTGTGGAGCTGCTCCGGGAAGGAGTCCACCGCGAAGCCCGGGCCCGGGGGAACGTCGTAGACGATCCGCTGCTGGAGCTGCGGGATGGCCTTGAAGCCGTTGCCGCAGTTGCCGTTGGCGTCGGCGAACGCCACGTGGGTGCGGTGGTTGGCGCTGTCCGCGTTCACACCGTCCCAGCAGCTCTGGAACTTGAACGTACGCACGACCTGGCTGCCCTCGGGGCAGATCGGGTACTTGTCCTTGAGCTGGCGGTTCTCGAACCCGGTGCAGCTCCAGGAGGCGTTGGCGTTGGCGTCGCCGTTCACGAACGCCTTGGCGTCACCGGTGATGATCCGCATGAGGCGGGGCATCGCCGTGACCTTCGCCCTCGGGTTGCCCACGAAGGTGTTGGTCACCTGGGCCGGCGTCTGGATGATGCCGACGTTGCCTTCCTTGCCGCCGCCGTCGGAGTTGGCGTCGGCCTCCTCCTGGCCGTTCTGGAGCCGGAGCACCGGCCAGAAGTACGAGGACTTGTCACCCTGGTTCGCACAGGTGGTCTCGGCCGCGGCCAGGCTCTCGTCGGTCGCGAAGGCGTCGTTGGCCTGGTTGCCGATGTAGTCGTGGAAGTGGTGGGCGCCGTTGGTCACACCCGGGGCGACGATGACATTGTCCGAGTTGAACAGCCCGGCCTCGTTGCGACCGCACTCGGTGGAGAAGGTGCCCTTCGATCCGCCGCGGCCGTTACGGGCCTTCTGGACGTTGGGCTGGACGGTCGTGATGTCGACGAAGTCGGAGGCTTCGGGGCCGTTACCAGCCTGGCCGCCGCCCGCACCGCCATTCTGGCCGCCGTCCTGACCCTGGTCCTGACCGCCATTCTGACCGCCGTTCTGACCCTGGTCCTGGCCGCCGGCGCCGTTCTGGCCGCCGTCCTGACCGTTGCCCTGGCCGCCGTTCTGGCCGTTCTGTCCGTCGCCGCCCTGGCCGCCGTTCTGACCGCCGCCGTTCTGGCCGCCGCCGTTCTGGCCGCCGCCCCGCCCGCCGCCGTTGCCGCCACCGCCGTTGTTGTCACCGCGCAGGGTGCAGTTGGAGAGCGTCTCCAGCCCCTGCGGCTTGGTGCCCACCCGGCCCATCGCGATGGAGATCCGGTCGAGCGCCGCGAACCGCTTCGCCTTCAGCGGGCCGAGGATGGCGTTGTCGGCGTACCCCGCGTCCTGCTCGATCGCTCTCTTCTCGCTGGCGAACCGCGCGTATGCCTCGGTGATCTGGGTGTCCATCTTGGCCAGCTCACGGTCGACCTCGGCGCGGGCCGCCTCGGGCACCTGCGTCAGCTTCGTCGACGGGTCCGGGCAGCTGATGGTCGACCACGACCGGGCCACGTTCTGGTTCCGCTGCTGCGGGGACTTGCCCTCGCCCGCCGATGCGTAGACATTGACCGCTGCCAGACCACCCCCGCCCAGGAGCAGGGCGGCACCGGCGACGATCGCCCGGTTCGCCACTGTGGAGCGTTTTCTCGATGTGCGTGACATGGAACTCCTCAAGCTTCGTTGCCGATTACAGGAATATCGCGGCAGGGGGAGAAGCGAAGCGCTCCGTTCCATACGGGCCTCAAACGCGGGGTGTTCAGCGGCTCGTGGAATTCATAGAAATCTCCATCAACAAACCGGGCGCATGCCCGTCATTCGGACCCGCGGCCCCCGCCACGGGTCCCGCGCGCCGGGTCCCCGGACCCGCGGCGGCCCTCCAGATAGGCGAGGACCGCGAGCACCCGACGGTTGTCGTCGTCCGACACCGGAAGGCCCAGCTTCGCGAAGATGTTCGAGGTGTGTTTGGCCACCGCCCGTTCGGTGACGACGAGTTGGGCGGCGATCGCGGCGTTCGACCGGCCCTGCGCCACCAGCTCCATGACCTCGCGCTCGCGCGGCGTCAGCCCGCCGATCGGCTTGTCCCCGGCGTTGCGGGAGAGCAGCCGCGAGATCACCTGCGGATCCATCGCCGTACCGCCCGCCGCGACCCGGCGCACCGCGTCGACGAACTGCTCGGCGTCGAAGACCCGGTCCTTCAGCAGATAGCCGACCCCGCCCGTGCCGTCCGCCAGCAGCTCGCGCGCGTACAACTGCTCGACGTGCTGGGAGAGTACGAGCACCGGCAGCCCGGGTCTGGCCCGCCGCGCGGCGAGCGCGCACTGGAGGCCCTCGTCCGTGTGGGACGGCGGGAGCCGGACATCGACGACCGCGACGTCCGGCTCGAACTCCGCGAGAGCCGCGGTGAGTTCCGGGCCGCTCTCCACCGCCGCCACGATCTCGAACCCGTACGCCTCCAGCATCCGGACGAGACCGTCGCGCAGCAGGAAGAGATCTTCGGCTAGGACAACGCGCAAGGAAGCTCCATGGTCACCATGGTGGGACCGCCCGCGGGGCTGCTGACGGCCAGGACACCGTCGAATGTACCGAGCCGCCGTTCCAGACCGCTCAGCCCCGACCCCCGGCCGATCTCCGCGCCGCCCCTGCCGTTGTCGGTGACCGCGATCCGCAGCATGCCCTCGCCGTACGAGATGTCGATCCAGACCCGGTCCGCGTCCGCGTGCTTGACCACATTGGTCAGCGCCTCGCTCACCGCGAAGTACGCGGCCGACTCGACGGGCGCGTCCGCGCGGCCCGGCAGCTCCACATCGACCTCGGGCTCCAGCGGCAGCGGCAGCCGCAGCGCCAACTCCCGCACGGCGTCCTCCAGTCCGCGCTCGGCCAGCACCGGCGGATGGATCCCCCGCACGAGGTCGCGCAGCTCGGTGAGCGCGTCCGCGGAGGACTGCCGCGCCTTGCCGATCAGCTCCTTCGCCTTGGCGGGATCCTTCTCGATCAGCGCCTCGACGGTGCCCAGGTCCATCCCCACGGCGACCAGCCGGGCCTGCGCCCCGTCGTGCAGATCACGTTCGATACGGCGCAGCTCCGCGGCCGAGTTGTCCACGGCGTCGTGCCGGGTCTCGGTGAGCCGCTCGATCCGCTCGGCCAGCGCCCGGCCGGGGGCGGGGGCCAGCAGCGCGCCGGTGAGCCGGAAGTGCAGACGCAGCAGATCGGGGCAGTAGCGCAGCCCGGCGCCGAACAGCACCAGAGCGACCGCGGCGGCGGCGAGACCGGTGAACTGGCTGTCCACGTGGACGAACGTGTACCAGTAGTCGTCGCCGACGAACCGCCACACCCCCGCCCCCAGGACGAACCCCTCCACCGGGTAGAGGATCAGGAGCGCCGTCAGCAGCGAGGTGACGAAACCGGCCGTCATGTCGATCACCAGCCACTGGAGGTCGCGCCAGGTCGCCGGGTCCTTGAGCATCAGCGTGCACCGCTCCACCTGCCCGGTGATCCCGGGCCGCAGGTCCGGCGGGAAGGGGCGGTACGGGACCGGGATCCGCACCCCGGACCAGGTCGCCGCGAGCAGCCGCCGCTGGTTGGCGTAGGCGCGTACCGCCGTGAGCAGGGCGGGGGTGGTGAGGACACCGACGCCCAGGGAGATGAAGGCGATCGAGAGCACCGTCAGTACGAAGAGGATGATCGACCCGGGGAGCCCGAGAACGGCCAGCGCCAGTCCACGCCCGGCCGCCACCACCGCCTCGCGCGGCCGTGGCCGCCCCGCCGTCCCGGTACCGCCGGGACCGCCGGCTGTGACGCTGTTCATGGCTGATGAGCCCCCTTCATGGCCGGATCGTGACCGGACCGCCCCGACGGCGGCCGGCGTTCCACTGTCCCCGGCGCCGCACCCAGTCTGACCGGACGGCACGGGGGAGGGGGAGCCGGTCCGCACCCGGCCGGGGGTGTACTCAGCACCACCTCCGCGGAGTCGCGGCTTTTGGGCTCTGCCGTCTTCCGCCCGGGGGTGGCACCATGTGCGGACCATGACAGAGACCGGATCACCGCTCCGCGCCGTGCGCGCCGCCGCCTTCGCGGCCGTGTGCGTGACGCTGACGGCGGTGGGCCACGCGCTGGCCGCCCGGTCGTCCGGCGCGTCCGGGCACGAGGTCCCGACGGCGGTCCTGCTGGCGGCGTTCGCGGTGACCGCGTGCGCCGCCTGGCTCGCGGGCGGCCGGCGCAGGGGCGCCGGGTCGATCGGGGCCGGGCTGCTCACCGGCCAGGGCCTGCTGCACCTGGTCCTGGCCGGAGCGCTGCCGTACGGACCCACCGTCTCCCGGCACGCACCGCACGCCGGTACGGGCGCGGGCGCCGGGACCGGATCCGGCGCCGGTATGGGCGCCGGCATGGAGATGGGGGCGGCGGCGGAACCCGGGGGCGCACCGGCGCTGGGGCTGCGGCTCGCGCTGGGTGAGCTCTTCGGCGGTTCCCCCGTCATGCTCACCGCCCATCTCCTCGCGGCGGCCGTCTGCGCCCTCTGGCTCGCCCGGGGCGAGGCCGCGCTCTTCCGGCTGGCGCACACCGTCGGGGCCTTCGCCTTCACCCCGCTCCGGCTGCTGCTCGCCGCCGTGGTGCCGCCCGCCGCGCCCCGGCTGATCCGTCCCCGGCCCGGAGCGGCCCGGGTCCGCCGCTTCCGGGGCGTCGTCCTCGCGCACACGGTGTCCCGGCGGGGGCCGCCCGCACTCCGTGCACCACGCGCCACGCCCCCGGGAGCCGCCGCCACCGCCGTCTAGACGCGGAGGGGACGGCCGGGGGTCCTTCAGGCCCTTCTCCGGCCTTCCCCATGCCGCATCCCACGCCTAGGACAGCCATGGCCATCGACGACCCCGCACAGGGGACGGACACGTCCGACAGAACCCCGGACGCCACCTCCGACCGGTCCACCTCCGACCGGTCCACCTCCGCCACGTCCACCTCCGACCGGTCCACCTCCGCCACGTCCGGATCCGACCGGTCCACCTCCGCCGCGTCCGGATCCGCCCCCGACGCGTCCACCGCCACACCCCCGGCAGCCGATCCCGATTCCGCCCCCGCCGCCGCCTCCCTCTGGGCCGCCCTGCGCCCCCTCGTGCTGCGGCTCCACTTCTACGCGGGCCTGCTGACGGCGCCGCTCCTGCTGGTCGCCGCCACCACCGGGTTCCTCTACTCCCTCTCCTACCAGGCGGAGAAGGTCCTCTACCGCCAGGAGTTGCGGGCCCCGGTCGGCGACCGTACGGTCCCGCTCTCCGAGCAGCTCGCCGCCGCCCGCGCCGCCCACCCCGAGGGCACCGTCACCTCCGTACGCCTTCCGTCCGAGGAGGGCGCGACCACCCGGGTCATGATGTCCACGCCCGACAGCGAGGAGTTCAAGTCCCTCGCCGTCTTCGTGGACCCGTACACGGCGGAGGTACGCGGCGACCTCGTCAGCTACGGCAGTTCGGGCGCCCTGCCGGTGCGCACCTGGCTCTCCGAGGTGCACCGCCACCTCCAGCTCGGCGAACCGGGCCGGATCTACAGCGAACTGGCCGCGAGCTGGCTGTGGGTGGTGGCCCTCGGCGGGCTGCTGCTCTGGGCCGGCCGCAGGCGCGCCTCGAAACGCGCGCTGGTGGTGCCCGAGCGCGGCGCCACCGGCCGGCGCAGGACGCTCTCGCTGCACGGCTCCCTGGGCACCCTGGCCGTGACCGGGCTGGTGCTGCTCTCCGCCACCGGGCTGACCTGGTCCACGTACGCGGGCGACAACATCACCGCGATCAAGGACCAGCTCGGCTCGGCCACCCCCGTCGTCTCCGCCGCGCTCGACAGCGGAACCGGCGGCGGTACGGGTGCGGGCGGCGGCCACGAGGGCCATGAGTCCATGCCCGGGATGGAGGGCATGGAAGGCATGGAAGGCATGGAAGGCATGCACGGCGAGGGCGGCACCGACATCGGTGTCGACCTCGCCGTGGTCGCCGCGCGCCAGGCGGGACTCGACGGGCCGATAGCGGTGACCCTGCCGACCGAGGGCAACGGCTATGTCGTCGCGCAGATCGACAACCAGTTCCCCGTACGGCTCGACTCGGTCGCCGTCGACCCGTCCAGTGGCATGATCCTGGACGAGCTGCGGTTCGCCGACTACCCGGTGCTCGCCCAGCTCACCCGGATCGGCATCGACGCCCATATGGGCCTCTTCCTCGGTCTCGCCAACCAGCTTCTGCTGGCGGCGCTCGCCCTCGCCCTGATCCTGCTCATCGTCTGGGGCTACCGCATGTGGTGGCTGCGCCGGCCCACCAAGGAACGGTGGCTGAGCGCGGGCCGGCCCCTGCCACGCGGCGCCTGGCGGAAGGTGCCGCTCCGTGTGCTGGTGCCGCTCGTCGTGGCCACCGCGCTGACCGGCTGGTTCCTGCCGCTGTTCGGCATCAGCCTGCTGGTGTTCCTCGCGCTGGACGGCGCGCTGGGGCTGTGGGCCCGCGCACGGGCGGCCTGTACCTGATCCGTACGGAGGGACGGGAGAGCCCCGCGGATCCGGTCGCCGCCGGACCCGCGGGGCTCTCCCGCTCCCCGGATCAGGGAATGTACTTGTAGCCGACGCGCCGTACGGTCTGGATCGTACGGCGGTGGTCGGCGCCCAGCTTGCGGCGCAGCCGCGCCACATGGACGTCGACGGTGCGCCCGTCGCCCACGTGTCCGTACCCCCAGACCGTGGTCACCAACTGGTCGCGGCTGTGCACCCGGTGGGGATGTGCCACGAGATGGGCGAGGAGTTCGAACTCCAGATAGGTGAGATCGAGCGGCCGGCCGTCCACGACGGCGGTCCGCCGCACGCCGTCGACCAGCACGGGACCGCCGCCGCTTGGCGAAGCCGGACCCGGTACCGCCGCCGGTGCGGGCGCCGGGACGACCGGAGCGGGCGCGAAGGCCCCGGCCGGGTGCTGGTCGGCCGGTACGAGAACGAGGTAGCCGATCATCGGCGGCTGCCCCGGCAGCGAGGGCAGGCTGTGCGGGGGCGCGGGCAGCCAGGTCGCGCCCGGTGGCAGGAAGTCCACCACCTGACCGGCGGGGACGCCCACCGGGGCGCCGGACGTCTCGTCGCTGTCGACGGCCCTGAGCCGGTGACGGCCGGGCGAGGGGAAGGAACCGGGAAGGGAGGAGAGGGAGTTCGCCATGAGGGGTCAGCTCTTTCGCGCGGAGGACTCGTCGGTTCGGATCGTCGAGTCGACGAGGACGGACGGGACGTACGTCTGCGCGGCGGCCGAAGGCCAGAAGAATGGCTTTAGAGGGCCGGCGCGTTCCTCACGCGGCAACACACCCGGTCGAAGTCATGATGCTGCCGGGACGGCCAGAACGGCTCCAGGTCGAAGAGACCCCTCGCGGTGTACTGGAAGCTGGCCATGACCCCATTGAAGCAGATACGGGACGGACGCAGCAGCCCTCCTCGCCCCGATCCCACGCCGGAGGGGGGGGGCGGCCCCCCCCCCCCCCCCCCCCCCCCCCCCGGGGGGCGGGGGGGCCCCCCCCCCCCCCGGCCGCCCACACCCGGGTGAGCCC
>NZ_JBHZDA010000039.1:15344-26000 GCF_042755665.1 Streptomyces sp. NPDC059142 | reverse complement strand
CTCGCGGCCAAACCCCCTTTCCCCCAAGTTGGGGGAGGACCGCTCCCCCACCCCCCCCCCAACCCCCCGGGCGGGGGGGGGGGGGCCCCCGCCGCCCCCCCCCCCCCTCCGGCGGATCGCTGGGGACCCTAGACCTGGCCGGCCTTCTCCAGCGCGGTGCAGCAGGTGTCCACGATCAGCCGCGTGACCACGTACGGGTCGACGTTGGCGTTGGGACGGCGGTCCTCGATGTACCCCTTGCCGTCCTTCTCGACCTGCCACGGGATACGGACCGACGCGCCGCGGTTCGAGACGCCGTAGCTGTACTCGTTCCACGGGGCGGTCTCGTGCAGACCGGTGAGGCGGTCGTCGATGCCCGCGCCGTAGTGCTTCACGTGGTCGAGCGGCTTCGAGCCCTCGCCCAGCGACTCGCACGCGGTGATGATCGCCTCGTACCCCTCGCGCATCGCCTTGGTCGAGAAGTTCGTGTGCGCGCCCGCGCCGTTCCAGTCGCCCTTCACCGGCTTCGGGTCGAGCGTCGCGGAGACGCCGAAGTCCTCGGCGGTGCGGTAGAGCAGCCAGCGCGCCACCCAGAGCTGGTCGGAGACCTCCAGCGGCGACAGCGGGCCGACCTGGAACTCCCACTGGCCCGGCATGACCTCGGCGTTGATGCCGGAGAGACCGAGACCCGCCTTGAGGCAGTTGTCCAGGTGCGCCTCGACGACGTCGCGGCCGAAGATCTCGTCCGAGCCGACGCCGCAGTAGTAGCCGCCCTGCGCGGCCGGGAAACCGCCCTCGGGGAAGCCGAGCGGACGGGCGCCCTTGAAGAAGGTGTACTCCTGCTCGATGCCGAAGACCGACTCCTGGGCGGCGAACTTCTCCGCCACCTCCGACAGCGCCGCCCGCGTGTTGGACTCGTGCGGCGTCATGTCGATGTTCAGGACCTCGCACAGGACGAGGACGTCGTCCCCGCCGCGGATCGGGTCGGGACAGGAGAAGACCGGCTTGAGCACCCGGTCGGAGGCGTGGCCCTCGGCCTGGTTGGTGCTCGACCCGTCGAAGCCCCAGATGGGCAGCTCGGCGCCGTCGCTGAGGATCTTCGTCTTCGAGCGCAGCTTCGCGGTCGGCTCGGTGCCGTCGATCCAGATGTACTCAGCCTTGAACGTCACGGGGCCTCATCCTTTGCGGGTCCAGCAGATTTACCCGAAGCCTCGCAATGTGCGGTTTCCCCGCCGTTGCCCCACGGTGAACCACGTGTTACCCAGGCTGATTACGTGACGTTTCACCCGCGGCCCGCCTGCCTGCCTGCTCGCCTGCCTGCCTGCCTGCCTGTCGGCCGGTCCGTCCGTGCGGGCCGCCCTGCCGCCGGCCGGGGGCAGCGTCACACCGGCGGAGGCCCGCCCCGCCACCGCTTTTCTTCCCTCCGGCCAGGTCCACGCGTCACACTGGCCCGCATGGACAAGCCACGTATCGGACTCCTCGGCACGGGCCCGTGGGCGGAGCACACGCACGCCCCCGCGCTGGCCGCCCACGCCGGGATCGAATTCAGCGGCGTCTGGGGGCGGCGCCCCGAGGCCGCCGCCGCGCTCGCCTCGGCCCACGGCACCACCGCCCACTCCGGCGAGGTCGGCCTCGACGCGCTCTTCGCCGCGAGCGACGCCGTCGCCTTCGCCCTGCCGCCGGACGTCCAGGCGCCGTTGGCGGCCCGCGCGGCGGCGGCCGGCTGCCACCTCCTGCTGGACAAGCCGGTCGCGACGACCGTGCGGGGCGCGCGCGAGGTAGCGGACGCGGTGGCGGCCGCCGGGGTGGCGTCCGTCGTCTTCTGCACGTTGCGGTACGCGGGCGCCACCGCCGCTTGGGTGGACGAACAGGCCGCGAAGGGCGGCTGGTTCACGGCGCACGCGCAGTGGCTCGGCGCGCTCTACGCGCCGGGGGAGAGCAGCCCGTACGCCGAGTCCCCGTGGCGTCGCGAGAAGGGCGGCCTGTGGGACGTCGGTCCGCACGCGCTGTCCGCGCTGATCCCGACGCTGGGCGACGTGGCGTCGGTGACGGCCGTACGGACGGAGCCCGACCTCACCCATCTCGTCCTGCGCCACGAGTCCGGGGCGGCCAGTACCGTGACGCTCAGCCTGAGCGC
Source organism: Streptomyces sp. NPDC059142 (assembly GCF_042755665.1). Taxonomy (NCBI): domain Bacteria; kingdom Bacillati; phylum Actinomycetota; class Actinomycetes; order Kitasatosporales; family Streptomycetaceae; genus Streptomyces; species Streptomyces sp. NPDC059142. The sequence goes on along the minus strand of NZ_JBHZDA010000039.1, from coordinate 23,884 downwards.
GCCGAAGGCGGGCGCGGGCGCGGGGGTGGAACTCCGCGGTGAACACGGCGTCGCGGTGCTCCCGGGGGAGTGGGGCAGCGCCCTGGACTCCTTCGGCACGGCGATCGACGCGCTGCTGGAGTCGGCCCGTACGGGAGCGCCGCACGCGTGCGACGTACGGTTCGGCCTCCGGCTGACGGAGATCCTCGCCGAGGCGGAAGCGCAGGTGGAGGCGGAGGCGCAGGCAGAGGCGGAAGCAGGGGCAGCGGCAGGGGCGTAAAGCGGGGCGGGGCCGGGGCGGGCCCGGACGGGTGCGGGCGGTGGCCCGCTCAGCGGGCGAGGGCGTCCCGTACCGCCTCGTCCGTGCGCGCCACCACGGCCGTACCGTCGTCCGCCGTGATGATCGGGCGCTGGATCAGCTTCGGGTGCGCGGCGAGCGCGGCGATCCAGCGCCCCCGCGAACCGGCGTCCCGCGCCCACTCCTTGACCCCCAGCTCCTTCGCCTCGGCCTCCTGGGTCCGGGTGATGTCCCACGGTTCGAGCCCGAGGCGGCCGAGGACCGCCCGGATCTCCTCCTCGGACGGCACGTCCTCCAGATACCGGCGGACGGTGTACGAGGCACCCTCCTCGTCGAGCAGGGTGAGCGCGCCACGGCACTTGGAACAGGCGGGGTTGATCCAGATCTCCATGGTCGGGAGCCTACCTCCGGACGCCCCTCGAAAATGGCTTCACGCACCCCTTCAAACCACGTCTGGCCAGGGGCGATTGTCAGTGGGGGGCAGTAAAATGGAGGGAGTTCGTGAGGGTCCCACCACCATGCCGGGAGGCTGACGATGGCTGTTGCCACCATCACGGAGAAGTCCTTCGAAACCGCGCCGACCCCACCCGCTCCTTCCGCCCGTGCCGCCCGTCCCGCCCGCTCCGCTCCGTCCGTCCGTCCTGTTCCGTCCGCGCTCGACAAGAGGAAGCCGCTGCCCGCGGGGCGCCCCCGGGAGTGGTACGAGAGCCACAACCGCCGGCTCAAGGCCATGCGTCTCGCCATCGCCCTGCTCGACTCGGGCGTGTACGCGCCGGCGAGCGCGCCCAACCGCCGGATACGGAGCACGGCGGCCCGGATCGGCATCCACCCGCCGTCCAACACCACCTGCCGCATGGTGCGCGAACTGATCGGCTAGGGTCCGTCGTTCGGCTCAGGCCGGATAGGTGAGCGGGGTCTGGTGCAGTGCAGTGCAGTGCAGTGCAGTGCAGTGCAGTGCAGTGCACTGCACTCGCTCCGCTCGCTCCGTCCCGGCGCACCGAACTGCCCTCCGGACGCCGACCGACGACAACGCGGAGAGCGTGCGTGCCAGGGCACGCGAGCCCGGCAGGATCCGGACGACAGGCCCCGGGTCCTGTCCTGCCGCCTCGGCGGGAGCCGCCCGACCCGCCCCGCGCAGCCGGCAGGTCACCGCGGGCCGGGGGCGGGCGCGGCCTGGCCGCCTGGCGGGCCCCCCCCCCCCCCCCCCGCCGACCCCGCACGACCGCGGGGGGCGGGGGCGGGCCGGGCCCGGGCCGCCGGGGCGCCGCCTCACTCCCCGAAGCGCAGCCGCCAGCGGACCTCGCCGTCGTGCCATTCGCCGGTGGGGCTCAGTCCGGCCGCGGCGGCGACCGCGCCCGACACCCGGTGCTCCGGGTGGACATGGGCGATCACCGTCCCCACGCCCCGCTCCTCCAGCCACCGGACCAGCCCCCGGGCCGCCTCCGTGGCGAACCCCCGTCCCTGCCAGGGCGTCCCCACCACCCAGGAGATCTCGGCGACCGTCTCGTCCCGGAGGGTGCGGTGCGGGGTGACGGTCGCCTGGACCGTCCCGGCCAGCTCGCCAGGGCCGTCCCGCTCCGTCAGCACCCAGTTGCACCAGGAGAACGCCGGATCGGGTGAGCCCGCGACCATCCTCGTGTACCGCACGCGCAGTTGCTCCGCCGTCGACGGCCGGCCGCCGATGAACGTATGCAGCGCGGGGTCCGCGAGCACGCCCGCCATCTCCCGCGCGTGCTCGACGCGCAGCGGCGACAGGGTCAGCCGCTCCGTCTCGATCACGGCCGTCCGTACGGAGGTCACGACGGCTCCCCCTGCTCCGCGGGCCTGAGCCACGAGCGGGTCAGGACCGTGGGCAGCCGCCCGTGCCGGATCGCGAACTCCGGCAGACAGATCCCGAACTCCTCGGAGAGGGCGTCGAGCGCCTCGTACTCGTCGTCCGGATCCAGCCCCGGAGCCACCGCCTCCGGGTCGTCCTCCTCCTCGTACTCGGGGAACAGCTCCTCCGGATCGAGCGGGTCCGGAAGCTCCCCCCACTCCTCGATCTCCTCGCCGCGCACCGTGAACCCGTACACCCGCTCCCCGTCCTCGGCGTACGAGAGGTGGAACGCGCTCGGCGGCTCCGACGGCCCGCCGCCCCGCTCGCACCACACCGTGACCGACTCACCGCCCACCGACGCCGATTCGCCCAGCCCGGTCAGCCGTTCCGGTACGAACGCCTCGGAGAGGTGGGCACGGCTCTCGTGGACGAAGCTCCAGCCGTCCCCGCACCGGCCCACCCGGGCGACACGCCGCAGCTCCCCGCCCTCCGGGCCGGACCGGGCCGCCGCCACCTCGTCCTCACCGGCCGGCGGCAGCAGCGGCCCCTGGCCGACCACTCCGGCCAGCGCCTCAGGCGTGACACCCCGTGCGAAGACGAAGCGATACGCGCGGTCCCGCCCGTCACCCGCGCCGGAGAGGCCGGAACCCCCGGAATCCGGGGACGCGTCGTCCGCGAGCCAGGCCAGCCCGTCGTCCCACGACGTGGCCCCGTCCTCGACGACATCACCGGCCCCGGCGCCGGCGCCCGCCGCCCCGGCCCGCCCCTGCGCGCCCCGGGGCGTCTCCAGCAGATACCGGCCGCGCTCCGCGGTGATCACCGGCCCGAGCAGCGGATCGGCGAGCAGCCCGACCGGGGCGAGGTGCTCGTCCCCGTACGGCTCCCAGTCGGCGACAGCGGTGGCGAGCAGGTGCCAGGCGGCCTCCGTGTCCCCCCAGCGCGCCTGTTCCCGCGCCCTGTCCACCGCGTCGCCGAACGGCCCGGACGCCTCGTACCGGAACGTACGGTCCACGACCGCCCGCAGCACCTCCCCGGCCCGCTCCCGGTCCCCGGCCGCGTACCCCCGCCGGAACTCCTCCGCCGTCCCCTCCGGCGGGACGGCCCCGGGCGCCACGGCCAGTGGCAGCAACTCCGCCCCGTACAGCGGGTCGTCCAGCGGACCCACGACGCGCTCCCGTGTCCGTCCGCCGCTCAGCAGCGCCTCCATCTGGACGCGCAGCTCCCGCGCGCGGGGCCTGCCGCACTCCTCCGCGTCCGCGAACACCTTCAGCGAGCCGTCCACGGCCTCGCCCCGCAGACAGGCCAGCCGCGCCTCCTCGACCTCCGCGTCCAGCTCCCGCGTGGTGTCGTTCTCGAACCCCGGAGTGTCCCGGTACCCGTGGTGGAAGCTCCGGAACAGGGCCTGCATCAGCTCCATGAAGGACTCGTAACGCTCCGGGGAGCCGCCCGGCCGGCCCCGGTGGAGATACGCGGCCCACTCCCCGTCGGCGCTCACCTCCCCCGGATCCAGCAGGACCTCGGGCCCGGCCACCGCCCCGGAGAGCCGCAGCGCCCTGCCCCACAGCCCGGCCGGCGCCGCCTCCCCCTCCGCACTGGCCCCCTCCGCACTGGCCCCCTCCGCACTGGCCCCCTCCCGACCTGCCTCGTCGATCCCCTGTGGGCCGCGCGGGTCCCCGTACCAGCGCGTCCCCTCCGTCGTGCCCAGCAGCGGGACGTCCGTCCCGGCGGGGCGCCAGCCGTCCGTGACCGCCAGGAACGACCGGAACGTCGGCGGCAGCACCACATCCGGCCCCAGCCGCTCCTCCAGCGCGCCGATCCGCCCCGGATCGGCGCCCGCGAACCCGAGCCACGGCCCGCGCGGCCCCTCCGCCGCCGAGGCCCCGCCCAGGCCCGGATCCGACTCCGCCCGCGCACCGGGGGAGCCGGCCCAGTCCGCACTCCACCGCTCAAGGAAGGGACGCCAGTTGTAGGTCTTCATGCCGTTCATGGTGCCAGCGCCCACTGACAATCCCCCACGCCCGTCCACAGCCCGGTCCCGCCCGGCTGGCCGAGCCGCGCCCCCTCCCGCTAACCTGGTCGGAAGTACGAAACGGCGGTGGGGCCCGCCGTACCCGAACCGCGGTGCGACCACCGCCAACGGTCCCTACTTGCGATGGAGCGCGCCCCGGCGCGGGCGCCCGGCGAGTAGGAGAGAGTGCCCCGTGATGACCGAGCCCACAGATCCCGACGCCGACGCCGAGGCCACGGCCACGGCGGCCGAGCGGGCGGCCCCCGCGCGCCACAGCGGCCGGCCCGCACCACGGAGCTCACGGACCCCGCTCCGCCGGCTGATCCCCCCGGCGGTCGCCGTGGTGGCGCTGGGCGGCGCGATCGGCGCGTCGGCCCGCTACGGCGCCGCCCTCCTCTGGCCCACCGCCCCCGGCGCCTTCCCGTGGACGACCCTCACCGTGAACGCGGTCGGGTGCGCGGTGATCGGCGTGTTCATGGTGGTGATCACCGACCTGTGGACGGCGCACCCCCTCGTACGGCCCTTCTTCGGCACCGGCGTCCTCGGCGGCTTCACCACGTTCTCCACGTACGCGGTGGACATCCAGCGCCTGGTGGCGGACGGCCGCGCGGGCCCCGCCATGGCCTATCTGGGACTGACCCTGCTCGCCGCGTTCGCGGCGGTGTGGAGTGCGGTGTGGGCGACCCGCCGCGTACTGGCATGGAGGCAGGCATGACCGGACCGACCGGTACGGCGCTCCGTCTGACGATCTTCCTCGGCGAGAGCGATCTGTGGCACCACAGGCCCGTCTACACGGAGATCGTCCACCGCGCCCACGGCGCGGGACTGGCGGGCGCCAGCGTCTTCCACGGCGTCGAGGGCTTCGGCGCCTCCTCGATGATCCACACCCAGCGGCTGCTCTCGCTCAGCGAGAACCTGCCCGTGGCGGTCGTGATCGTCGACGCCGAGGAACGGATCAGGGCCTTCCTGCCCCAGCTCGACGAACTGGTCGGCGGCGGCCTGGTGACCCTGGACCGCTGCGAGATCATCCGCCCCGGGGACCGGGAGGCGACCGGATGAACTGGCTCCTGGTCGTCCTGGGCGCCGCGGTCGGCGCCCCACTCCGCTATCTGACCGACCGTTCGATCCAGCGGCGCCACGACTCGCTCTTCCCCTGGGGCACCTTCACCGTCAACGTGACCGGCTGCCTCGTCCTCGGCGTGGTGACGGGCGCGATCACCGCGGGCGCCGCCGGCTCCTCCGTACAACTCCTCCTCGGTACGGGCTTCTGCGGCGCGCTCACGACGTACTCCACCTTCAGCTACGAAACCCTCCGCCTCACGGAGGACGGCGCGCACTTCTACGCGGCTGCCAACGTCCTCGCGAGCGTGGCGGCGGGCCTGGGCGCCGTCTACCTGGGCATCACCCTCGCCCAGGCACTGTGGCCCTAGCCGGCCCCGCGCGCTACGGACCCCGCCAGATGTTGTCGAAGGCTGCGTCCTCGATGGCGCGCCGCTGCCGTACCGCCTCCAGCTCCATCACCGCGTCGTTGACGGCGGCGAGCACGGTCACGACCGAGTCGTCGGCGATCTCCGGCGCGTCCTCCCCCTGCCCCTCCCCGATCCCGAGCACCCGGGCGAGCGCGGCGAGCACCGGCTCACCGGCCGCCCAGCGCTGCGCCGCGTGACGCCGCTCGGGGGAGTCGGCCAGCGCGGTCCGGCCGGTGTCGACGGGAATCCACCGGTGACGCTCCCGGGTGAGCTGCCCCTCCGCCTCCAGAGCGGCGAAGTAGCCGTCGGCCAGCCCCCGCCCCCGGCGCCACAGCCAGTCCTCGACGACCTCGTACGGAGCCTCCCGTACCAGCGCTCCCGCGGCCTCGTCCAGCAACCGGTCGGACAACGTCCACCGCGCACCCGGCACGATGCGCTCGTCGTCCAGCGTGAGCGCCTGGGCGTCGATCAGATCGATCACCTCGGCCCCGGCGAGCACGAGCGACAGATCCCCCCGCTCCACGGCCCGGCCGGAGCCGACATCCAGGGTGACGGTCAACAGGTCCCGCGATGTGGTCATGAGCGGCTCCGTGTCAGAGGGCACTGTGTCGATCCCGGCCGACTGTAGTGTCCCCGGGAACTTCCCGCAGACAGGGACAGCCCCTCCGAACGGGGCTGTCGCGCCTGTTCGGAGGGGCTGTCGCAAGCTTTTCGGGCGCTTCGGCCTAGATGTCGAAGTACAGCTCGAACTCGTGCGGGTGCGGACGGAGCTGGATCGGCGCGATTTCCTTCGTGCGCTTGTAGTCGATCCACGTCTCGATCAGGTCCGACGTGAAGACGCCGCCCGCCTGGAGGTACTCGTTGTCCGCCTCCAGCGCGTCCAGGACGGCCGGGAGGGAGGTCGGGACCTGGGGGACGCCCGCGTGCTCCTCGGGGGCCAGTTCGTAGAGGTCCTTGTCGATCGGCTCGGCCGGCTCGATCTTGTTCTTGACGCCGTCCAGGCCCGCCAGGAGGAGCGCGGAGAAGGCCAGGTACGGGTTGGAGGACGGGTCCGGGGCGCGGAACTCGACGCGCTTGGCCTTCGGGTTCGAGCCCGTGATCGGGATGCGCATCGCGGCGGAGCGGTTGCGCTGCGAGTAGACCAGGTTGACCGGGGCCTCGAAGCCGGGGACCAGGCGGTGGTACGAGTTCACCGTCGGGTTGGTGAACGCCAGCAGCGACGGGGCGTGCTTCAGAATGCCGCCGATGTAGTAGCGGGCGGTGTCAGAGAGGCCCGCGTAACCCTGCTCGTCGTAGAAGAGCGGCGTGCCGCCCTGCCACAGCGACTGGTGGACGTGCATGCCGGAGCCGTTGTCACCGAAGATCGGCTTGGGCATGAAGGTCGCGGTCTTGCCGTTGCGCCAGGCGACGTTCTTCACGATGTACTTGAAGAGCATCAGGTCGTCGGCGGCGGCCAGCAGCGTGTTGAACTTGTAGTTGATCTCGGCCTGGCCGGCGGTGCCCACCTCGTGGTGCTGGCGCTCGACCTGGAGGCCGGACGCCTCCAGCTCCAGGGAGATCTCGGCGCGCAGGTCGGCGAAGTGGTCGACCGGCGGGGCCGGGAAGTAACCGCCCTTGTAACGGACCTTGTAGCCGCGGTTGTCCTCGACCGCACCCGTGTTCCAGGCGCCGGCCTCGGAGTCGATGTGGTAGAAGCCCTCGTTCGCGGTGGTGTTGAAACGCACGCTGTCGAAGACGTAGAACTCGGCCTCGGGGCCGAAGTACGCGGTGTCCGCGATGCCGGTGGAGGCGAGGTACGCCTCGGCCTTCTTGGCGATGTTGCGCGGGTCGCGGCTGTACTGCTCGCCCGTGATCGGGTCGTGGATGAAGAAGTTGATGTTCAGCGTCTTGTCCCGGCGGAACGGGTCCACCCGGGCGGTCGACAGGTCCGCGCGCAGCGCCATGTCGGACTCGTGGATGGCCTGGAAGCCGCGGATCGAGGATCCGTCGAACGCCAGCTCCTCGGTCGGGTCGAACGCCTTCGCCGGGATCGTGAAGTGCTGCATCACGCCAGGCAGGTCGCAGAAGCGGACGTCGACGAACTTGACGTCCTCGTCCGCGATGAACTTCTTGGCCTCGTCGGCGTTCTGGAACATCCAGCTCCTCCTCCTCCCGACCCGGGGAGGGGCGGGGGTTATCGGTCGTGCGGCCAGTGCGGTGGCACACGCTGGACCCGACCTTAGGTTTCCGGGATTTCTCCAGCATGACCCATTTGTTTCGTTGAAGTTAACCAGCCCGGGTGTGCGCCGGGCGTACGGCGGCTCCGCCCGGGTACCCCGTACCTGCGGTGTCAACCCCGTCAGTGGTGCGCGGAGGCCGCCGCAGTACCGTGGTCGGGTGGACAACAGGCAAGCAATCGGATCGTGGCTCTCGGGGCCCCGCGCGGCGGCCGAGAACATGGGGGTCGACTTCGGCTACCGGGGCGAGCGGCTCGGTCTGCCGGAGCACGGGCCCGGCTCCGTCGCCCCGCTCGGGCGGCGCTTCGGGGCGCTCTTCGTCGACTGGGGGGTCTGCATGCTGATCGCATACGGGCTCCTCGCCGACGGTGACTGGCAGGCATCGGGGAACTGGGCGCTCGGTGTGCTCCTCGTCCTCGGCGTGCTCACCGTCGGTACGGTCGGATTCACTCCGGGCAAGCGCCTTTTCGGCCTGCGCGTCATCGCGGTGAACGGCGGACGCATCGGCTTCGGCCGGGTCCTCGTCCGTACGGTGCTGCTCTGCCTGGCCGTCCCCGCGCTGATCTGGGACCGCGACGGGCGCGGGCTCCACGACCAGCTCGGGCGCGCCGTCCAGGTGCGTATCTGACACCGGGCGGTATCCGGCGACGGGCCTTCCCCTCCATAGCGGGGCAGGTCCATAGCGGGGCAGGCCGCCGTACGCGCGGGAACAGGCTTGCACCGCACAGCAGGAGAGGGCGGCCCGGAGTGAATC